>JAGLYE010000080.1 GCA_023132505.1 Bacteroidales bacterium
CTAATTAGAATGAAAAGTGAATAGGTAAAAAGTATTCTGCCACCAGAAAAATTCAAATGTAAAATATACTTCCTCCTTCTTATTCTTATTCTTATTCTTATTCCTTGTTCTTTATTCTCTATTCTCTATTCTACTGATCCCGATACATCATCTTCTTCGCCAGCGACAGCAATTCTGCTTTCTTTTCATCCGGCAGGCTGACAAGTTCGAGGTAGTATTCGGCACGTTCGAAATGGCGTTCCATTTCTGTTGCTGTGATCTTATCAAGATTGAGAGTGCTATAAATGGCAGTAATGTCCATGATCTTCTGTTCGGGATCTTCTTCTCCTTCACCGATGTATTCTTCGATGATCTTTTTATCCGCTTCTTCAGCAATTGTGAGCGCCTTCAGCAGGAGGAAAGTCTTTTTATCGGAGAGGATATCCCCTCCGGGCATTTTTCCGAATTTATCTACGCTGCCGAAAACATCGAGCAAGTCGTCTTTCAGTTGGAATGCCAATCCGATATTGATACCGAACTCGTAGATATTTTTAATGTCTTCTTTTTTTGCATTGGCTAAGATTGCTCCGAGCTTCAGTGAAGTGGCCAGAAGGGCTGCTGTTTTTAGGCGGATCATGCCCAGGTAATCCGGGATGGTGGTGTCATCGGCCTCTTCGTAATTCATATCCAGTTGCTGGCCTTCACACACTTCCCTGGCGACTTTCAGAAATAATTCAAGCATTTCATTGCTGTTGGGATGATTGATCTGAAGGAGATATTCCATCGCCAGAGCGAACATAATGTCGCCAACAAGGATGGCAGTGTCTTCTCCCCAGATGTTCCAGATGGTGTCTTTTCCCCGCCTGATAGTTGCTCCATCCATGATATCATCGTGGACCAGGGTGAAATTATGGAACATTTCTACAGCATGGGCAGCGGGAATGGCAGCATCTACATTTCCTCCAAAGGCATCGCAGGTCATGAGAAGCAATACCGGCCTCAGCCGTTTTCCGCCCAATTCCATCATATAGGTGATCGGCTCATAGAGCTCAACAGGTTCACCGGAAAAAGATTCCTTCTCCATGGAAAAGCTGAATTTTTCCAGGAGTTCTTCGTAGGTATGCATTGTATCTTATGGTTTTTATTCTATAATATTCAGCAAGTATTGCCCGTAGCCGCTTTTGAGCAGAGGTTTTGCAAGGGTCCTCAATCCTTCCTCGCCAATGAATCCCATATTATAAGCTACTTCCTCTATGCATCCGATTTTAAGCCCTTGCCGGTCTTCTACCACCTGCACAAATTGTCCGGCCTGCAACAGGCTTGAAAAATTGCCGGTATCAAGCCATGCAGTACCTCTTCCCAGAATGCCCACTTTTAGCTTGTTTGCTTCCAGGTAATGTTTGTTTACATCTGTGATCTCATATTCTCCCCGGGCACTGGGTTGTATATTTTTGGCTACCTCAATAACAGAGTTATCGTAAAAATATAAACCCGGGACTGCATAGTTTGACTTCGGTATTTTGGGTTTTTCTTCGATTGAAATAGCCATAAGGTTCTTATCAAACTCAACAACGCCATAACGCTCAGGGTCTGAAACATGATAGGCAAAGATCACTCCGCCATCCGGATCGTTGTTCTCCTGGAACAATGCCTGTAAGCCGGTTCCATAGAAAATGTTATCGCCCAGGATAAGTGCCACCTTGTCGTTGCCCACAAATTCTTCTCCGATAACAAATGCCTGTGCCAGCCCGTTCGGGATCTCCTGTTTCGCATAGCTGAAGTTGCAGCCCAGGGTTTTGCCGTCTCCGAGCAATCTCTGGAAGCTGGCCTGGTCCTGTGGCGTAGAAATGATCAGGATGTCTCTGATCCCGGCTATCATAAGGATAGACAGGGGATAATAAATCATAGGCTTATCATATACCGGCATGAGTTGCTTGCTGGTAGCAATGCTTATGGGGTAAAGCCTTGTGCCGGATCCTCCGGCAAGAATGATTCCTTTCATCTGTATTTCAAAGTTTAGGTGTCCCGCGAGATAAAGATACGGAATTAAGCAAATATAAAAAAAAGCAATTAATCAGGCAGACCCCCTGCTGTTGGATCCCTCTATTTCAAGCTCGTCGAGATCGATATCTTCTTCTTCATCAAAGATCTCGAGCAGGGGTTCACGAAAACTCCTGGTGGTGATGTATTTGTCGAGGCTTAACAAAAGCGATGGAAGGAAAAAGAGATTTGATAACAAGGCCATAAGGAGTGTAAATGGGATCAGGTAACCCAGAGCTTCTGTTCCGCCAAATGATGAGAGAATGAAGATCCCAAAACCAAAGAACAATACTACCGAGGAATAGATCATGCTATAGCCGGTTTCGCTGAGGGCTGCGATCACAGAGGGCTTAATATTCCAATTATTCAGTTTTAGCTGTAGCCGGTATCTCGACAGGAAATGAATGGCATTATCTACAGAGATCCCCAGTGCGATGCTGAATATAAGGATGGTGGATGGCTTGATGGGAATGCCTAAATATCCCATCAGGGCTGCGGTCATGAGCTGAGGGATGAGGTTAGGAATCAGGGAAATAACGATCATCCTGGCGGAAGTAAACAGCAAAGCCATCAGGAGAGAGATGACACCCAGTGCAAGCAATAAGCTGGTTAACAAGTTCTTCACAAGGTAACTGCTGCCTTCGAGAAATACAACGCTGGTCCCGGTGAGGACGACATTATAATCATCAGGGGGAAAGATCTTATCAATTTCAGGCCTTAGCCTGTCCATGATCATTTTGATCTCTTTAGTGCCGATATTGGCCATCTGTATGCTTACCCTGGTGATCCGGTTCGTACTGTCAATAAACGAATGGAAAGGATTGTTCCCGGTGCTGTCAATGCCGGTGGTGTATTGATTCAGATCAGCCAGTTGCGTTGGCGGGGGCAATATATAATATTTAGTTTTCCCGCCCTTGTGGGCCTGGTACAGGAAACTAATACCATCAATTACAGAAATTGGCCGCGACAAGTATTTTGAAAAGACAGAATCCTTGGCGAGCAGCCTGTGCAAACGCCTGATCTTATAGAGTGTCTTCCCTTTTTTTGCGAATACACCATTCTCCGTTTTAGAATCAATGGATATTTCAAGCGGCATTACCCCTTTGAAATGTTCCTCAAAAAACATCAGGTCTTTATACAGCTTGTCTTTTTTTGAGATGTCATCTACAATATTTCCGGTCGTTTGTAATCTGGAAACACCCAGGAAACCGACAGCCACAAATATGATTGTACAAATATATATTATCCTTCTCCTCCCTTGCACGATGACCACAACCTTTAAAATGATCTTGGATACCAGCGACTTGTCCATATGTTTGGTATGCCTGGCCTTCGGTGGCGGGAGGTAACTGGAAAATATTGGTATGAGGAACAATGAGAGGATATAGGCAAACATGATGTTGATAGAGGCGATCACACCGAACTCAGTCAATATCTTGTTGCCGGTAACAATGAATGCGGCGAATCCCACAGCTGTAGTAGCATTAGTGAGCAGGTTGGCATTGCCGATGCGTGTGACCACCCTTGATAGTGCCTTGATCTTATTCCCGTGCAGCAGGTACTCATTATGGTATTTGTTGAGCAGGAAGATACAATTCTCCACCACGATCACTACCAGCAATGGTGGAAGGATGCCGGTAAGGAGGGTAATCTTGTACTGGAAGATTGAGATAGTACCCAATACCCATATCACTGTGATCCCCACAATGAGCATGGTAAAGAATACAGCCTTTACCGACCTGAAAAACAACATCAGAATGGCCGAGGAAATGACCAGGGCCATGACGATAAAGAAGTACAACTCATTCTGCACTTTCTTGGTTGTGATGGTCCTGATATAGGGCAGGCCGGAATAACGCATCTCGCGTTCATATTTCTCTCCGAATTCATCAATCAGACTCTGGATATCCTCAATCAGCTTTACCCTGCTTTTGGTGTTGAGCTTATTCTTATCGAGGGTTACCATGATCATGGTAACATTATTTTCCTTGTTGTATAGAAGCCCGTCATAAAAGGGAAGGGAAAGAATAAGGTTCCGGATGCTGTCGATTTCTTTCTGGTATTCAGGCTTTTCCTGAATAATGGGCAGGAAATCGAGAAGCCCGGTACTATCGTTCTTCACAAGATTATAGATCTTACCAATAGATAGCACTTCCTCTACACCATCAATCTGGCGGATCTCCCAGGAAAGCTCGTACCAGTCGTTGAATTCTTCGAGATTATAGATCCTTTCGTCCTGCAGGCCAACGAACATTACACTACCGTCCTGCCCGAACAGGTTCTTGAATTCTTCGTAAGCAATACTGGTGGAATCAGATTCGGGGAGCATGCGAACCATATCATACGACATTGTGACTTTTGTGGCCTGCCACCCCATAAAAATAGTAATCAACAGAATAACGATCAGGTTCGTCAGCCTGTTGCGTAAAATCAACCTTACCAGATAATTCCACATGCGCATAATTCCCTCGGTTCGAAACGGACATACTAAATTACGTTAAATTTTTATTAGACTGTCACTTTGGCAAGGAATTGGTAGCTGTTTCTATGCTTTTATGGCGAATAAAGCTTTATTTATCCGGGCGATTTCTCCATAACAAGCCTTATATTTGTAAAACCGCAATACTTACGATAATGAAGAGATATATACTGCTTTTCATACTGGCGTTTCCAGTAATACTGAATGCTCAATCACCCCAAAAGCTGATCAGCAAAGGTGAATACGACAAGGCAATAGAAGTTTGCATCGACAAGCTGGCAGATGGGAAGGGCAATAAAGATGAGTTGTATGCTTCCCTGAAACATGCTTATGAAACGGCCAGTGAGAATGATCTGATTAAGGTGATGGGGCTGAAAGCAACAGCTAGACCGGAGATCTGGTTTGATGTGTTTGTGGCATATACAAAATTGCAAAACCGTTTTATGCTCATTTCCAGGATCAGTGAGCAGCTTAGGCAGGATATGGTAAATATTCGCCCCATTGATTATAATAAAGATGTGGAAGCGGCACGGCAAAATGCAGCTGCCTATCTGTATGCGCACTCGGTAAGCCTGCTGAAAAGCGGAAAGAAAGCAGATGCAGGGCAGGCGTATTCTGAATTGCTTCTGATCACAAAACTTTATAATGAATTCAAGGATGTGGAGTTGTTGTTGCGGCAATCGATCGGTGGCAGCGCAACACTGGCCCGGCTGGAAATCAATAACCTTAGCGATGTTCCCCTGCCACCGGATTTTATCGCTGATATGGAAGACTTTGCATTGACATATAAGGAGAAACAGTACCTGGATTATGTGGTCAAGGCTAAGCCCGGACAACATTATTCGCTTGTTCTTGCCATTGATATCACCTCTGTGAATATCACTCCCGGTTCTGTTAATGAGAAAGAGTACACCGCCTCTCATAAAAACCCCGAAAGTTTAACGGAGGCATATAAAGATGATTCCAAACTGGAACAGGACAAGAAACATCCCGATTTCAATAAATGTAAGATCAAGGAGATCTATCAGATAAAGACAGCCGTGATCAAAGCCAGGCTTAAATATGTCGACCAGCAGTCGGGCAAGGTTCTGTATGTAGTTCCTGTTACAGCCCGTTCAGTGTTCGAGAATAAGACTGCCACTGCTTCCGGCGATATGTTCGCCTGCCCGCCCGAGGTTTATGACATTCTTGATAAACCTAAAAAGAAATTCCCTAAAAATTCTGAAATGACCTACCGGGCAGTGGAGGAATTAAAGATACTGGTGAAGGGGATCATCTGGAATGAAGCATTTATCAAAGATTGACAATGCCGGGAAAAACCTTTAATAATAAAGTCATACTGCTTGACACTAGCCACCCGGCCCTGGAACAAGGCCTTACGGATGCCGGTTTCCATTGTGATTATTTCTTCGACCTGAGCATTGTCCGTTTGAAGCAGATCATCAGCAATTACTCCGGGATTATTGTCAGGAGCCGCTTTCATATTGACAGGGAATTGTTGTCGCTGGCGAAGAACCTGGCCTTTGTAGGCAGGGTAGGGGCCGGTATGGAAGGCATTGATGTTGAGTATGCAGAATCAATAGGGGTCCGCTGTTTCAACGCCCCGGAAGGAAACAGAAATGCAGTGGGTGAACATGCCACAGGTATGCTTCTCGGCCTGATGAACAGGGTGCTTATTGCCGATGCTGAAGTAAGGAACGGGATATGGAAAAGGGAAGAGAACCGCGGTCTTGAGCTGGAAGGGAAAACTGTCGGAATTATCGGGTACGGGAATACCGGTGGTGCCTTTGCGAGAAAATTATCCGGCTTTGATTGCCAGGTGCTGGCTTATGATAAATATAAAAGCGGGTTTTCTGATGAGTATGCCACCGAAGCAAGTATGGAGGAGATCTTTATGGATGCTGATATCCTTAGCCTGCATATCCCCTTAACTGAGGAAACAAATTACCTGGTTGACAATAAATACCTGAATAAATTCAATAAGGATATTCTGCTGATTAATACCTCCCGCGGCCGGATTGTTAAGACTGTTGATCTTGTTGATGCATTGAATGCAGGAAAAGTTATCGGTGCTGCCCTTGATGTGCTGGAATACGAAAAGCTGTCGTTCGAAAGCCTGCAGGATGACGAATTACCCGGGCCCTACAAGGCCCTGATCCTTTCTGATAAGGTCATCCTTTCCCCACACGTTGCCGGTTGGACACATGAGTCGAAACTGAAACTGGCGGAAGTTATCCTTGGCAAGATTTTGAGTGAATTCAAACCACCAGCATGAAGGTGTTAGGTTGTTCTTACCTTGAACCCAGCACCCGAAAAACAGACCTTCGTCATTCTTAATTTGATTTTCTGTTCATTTCTT
>JAGLYE010000081.1 GCA_023132505.1 Bacteroidales bacterium
AGCGGATGTCCCAGGGGGTTCGTAATATGTACATCCTCACCAAGGTTGATCACGTCATCGCCCGGCTGTATGAGTTTGTCAACTGTAAAATGCGCTCCGATGGCATCAATGCCGTAATGACTGTCGTCAGCACAGGAAACATAGAAGGATACCACATAGCTTTTTCCTGCCTGTAAGTGGCAGGCAAGCCTGCACTGCAGGTATTCGCGGTATTGTCCGCTTTGAGGGTAATAGGAAATTATATTGGCATAGCCAAGTCCCGATCTCGCCATCTGGTTGCCAAACTGATTGTTGGGAACGCCAAAATTACCGGAATTACAGGCGTGCATGTAATCGGTTGTTCCATTACCCGGACTGCTCCAGTATCTGCATCTGCTGATTTGCCCGTGGGCTGTAGGACAGCCCAAAAGCTGGTCAAGATCACAATTGCGTACCAGGTTCTGACCGCTCATGCTTGAAATAAAAAATGTAAGCAATAGAGTGAAAGTAGCTGTAATGTTTTTGGACGAGTACATATTAGTTTCTTATAAAGGCAAAAGTATGTAGTTCGTTTTTATCTGTCAAGTATAAATCAGTAAACGGTTAAGAGGATTAAGATAAAGGTTTACAGGTTCAGCAAACTGGCCTCATAAATGAAATATTCAGCCAGGGCTTTGCGTGTGTAGTTTGTAAGCCGTTTAGTAACACCGATAGTGGAATTTTCGCATTTTATGAAGTGCTGGATCTCATGCAGACAGCGTTTTCTGAAGTTTTCTTTGGGGAATATTTTATTGACCAGTCCCAGGGAGAGTGCTTCCTCCGCATCAAATTCTTCCCTGAATTGTATTTCCAGGGCACGGGAATGATGGACATATTGTGATAAAAAGAATGGAAGTGCCCCGGAAGGATGCAGGCCATATTTGTTGTGCGCCATCACAAAACGCGTCCCTGCCGTGGCATAGCGGATGTCCATGCTCAGCGCAGCACCGATGAAAGGTGTGACTACATCGCCATCGATACCTGAAAAACACAGCTTCCTGTATTCTGATAATACCTTAATGATCCTGTTGAGGATGTTGATTTCCCGGAAACGGACATCTTTTTGCGCAAACTTGGGTGGGCTTTTTTCCGTGCATTCCTCCTGGGGGCCTAATATTTTTGAAATAAAATCATGGTATTCATTTTCGCCATAACATCCTTTTTCATTGATGATCAGTAAAGCCTTGATGTCGGGTGATCCTTCGGTTTCCTTGATGAAATCGATCAGGATATTGCTTTCGTCGATATTGGTCACCAGGTCAAATACACCTTCTTTAATGTTGACCACTGCTACCTGGTCTTCCATGCTGGTTGAGAAACTGTTTCTGTCGATGTTTTCCATCTTGGGTTTGTTTTGAAGATTTGGGAATTAAACATCTGTAGTTTGCTAACCTTAAAGGTAAGGAATATTATTAAGCTGATTGAGATGAGTTTATTTTACCGGGCTGGTAATATAAAATTGCATTTATTCGACCCCTGTGGGGTCGGGTGTTTCAGGGCCATCTGTTTTGCTATAAACATGTGATGCCTCCGGCATCAATGTCTTTGCATGTTTCAGGGTGATCAATAAAATCCGGATACCAGAGGAATCCCATATCATGAATAAACATGTGATGCCTGCGGCATCAATGTCTTTGTGTGTATCAGGGTAATCAATAAAATCCGGATCCCAGAGGGATCCCAAATCTATAACACTGAATATAAAAGGTTGAATCACGACCCCAGAGGGGTCGCATATAGATTCGGATATTGAAAATCAAATATTGATTATTAACCGGGCACTGGTGACACCAAACATCAACCCGAATATTCCTTCCTCAACAAGCCAAACCTCAATAGATCCTTATACTCCCCATTCACATATTTTGCTTCTCTTAACCTTCCTTCTTCTGTAAAACCTGTTTTTTCAAGCAATTTTAATGATGGGGCGTTGCCATCGATTACTTCCGCTTCAAGCCGGTACAAATTCAAACGTTTGAAAGCATACTCTATAATGGCACGCAGGGTCTGCAATCCATGCCCTTGTGCCTGATGCTTCTTGCTGATGAAAAGACTGATTCCGGCTTTATGGTTGATCCATTTTATGCTTTTCAGGCATATCTGTCCTATTACCTTGTTATCCTTTTCTATCCTGAAACAGATATTAGCCGGCATGGGGGCAGTGTAGGATCTTGCTTCAGAAAGATTTTCAAGGATAGTTGGATCGTGTAATATCTCTGAAATATTCGGATCAGGTTCTTCATGCCTGATGAGTTTTAATCCGTTTTTTGCAATGATCATACGTTTGAGATGTAGTAAATATCGACCTTAAATTTAAACATAAAAACAATATAAAAATACACATCATCATATCGACAACCGACAACCGACAATCGCCCAATTTAGTTATCTTTGCGCCATGGAAGAAACAATTCTGATCCTTGATTTCGGGTCCCAGTATACGCAGCTTATCGCACGTCGGGTAAGGGAACTAAACGTATACTGTGAGATCTATCCTTATAATAAGTCTCCTGAAATTAACGAACACATCAAAGGTGTGATCCTTTCCGGGAGTCCTTATTCGGTGAGAGGGGAAGGGGTTCCCAATCCCGACCTTAGCGGGATCAGAAAGAAACTTCCAATACTAGGGGTTTGCTATGGGGCACAATTGATGGCTATGCAGGATGGGGGAGATGTTGCTCCCTCTGCCGTCAGGGAATATGGCAGGGCTGAACTGACATACATCAATACCGGCAGCGAATTGATGAAAGGCATGAGTACAGGCAGCCAGGTATGGATGTCGCATGGAGATACCATCCTCGATATTCCGGAAAATTTTGAAGTGATCACCAGCACGCATGATGTGAAAGTGGCAGGGTATAAGGTTCAGGGTGAGGATACATACGGGATACAGTTCCATCCGGAGGTTTATCATTCTACCGAAGGAACAATACTCCTGAAAAACTATGTAGTTGATATCTGCAAATGCTCACAGTCGTGGACCCCCGACTCATTTGTCGAAACAACCATCGCTTTGCTCAAGAAAACCCTTGGCGATGATAAGGTGGTGCTTGGCCTGTCCGGTGGTGTGGATTCCTCTGTTGCTGCCATTTTGCTGCACCATGCCATTGGATCAAGCCTGCATTGCATCTTTGTTGATAATGGACTGCTTAGAAAGAATGAGTTTAAAAAGGTTCTTGACTCATATCAGGGCATGGGGCTGAATGTAACGGGTGTTGATTCAAAAGAGCGTTTTTATGATGCCCTGTCGGGATTATCTGAACCGGAAGACAAGCGTAAAGCCATCGGACGTACTTTTATCGAAGTCTTCGACGAGGAAGCCCATAAAATTAAGGATGTGGAATGGCTGGCACAGGGTACCATTTACCCCGATGTGATCGAATCTATATCGGTGAAGGGACCTTCGGCAACCATAAAGTCACATCATAATGTCGGCGGATTGCCGGATGTGATGAAACTGAAAATAATTGAGCCCCTGAATTCGTTATTCAAAGACGAAGTGAGAAGAATTGGCAAAGCATTGGAAATGCCGCAGAACATTCTGAGCAGGCATCCTTTCCCGGGGCCCGGACTGGGTATCAGGATCATAGGGAAAGTGACGGAAGAAAAGATCAGGATACTGCAGGATGTTGACGACCTCTTCATAGAAGGCCTTAAAAATAATGGCCTTTACGACGATGTATGGCAAGCCCTTGCGGTATTGCTTCCGGTACAGACGGTAGGCGTTATGGGAGACGAAAGGACCTATGAAAACGTGGTGGTACTGAGGGCCGTGGGTTCAACAGATGGCATGACTGCCGACTGGGCACATTTGCCATATGAATTTCTGGCAAAGGTGTCAAACGATATCATCAACAGGGTGAAAGGGGTGAACAGGGTCGTTTACGATATCAGCTCCAAGCCGCCTTCAACCATTGAGTGGGAATAAAGAATATTATATAGGATAGCTTTTCTCTGATCGATAATCTGTAAATAATTAACCTGAATGGAATGAGAAAGCACTTGCTCATCATCTTATTATTTCTGCTTGCATTCGCAGGCCCTGCGGTACTGTATTCCCAGGAGATCGTAAAATCTGATGTGATAGAGCGCATCGAAGGAAAAGATTATTACATCCACTCCGTGGAACAGGGCCAGACCCTGTACTCCATATCAAAGGCTTATGACATGCCGGTAGATGAACTGCTTTTCGAGAACCCTGATGCCCAGCAGGGTTTGGCAATAGCACAGATATTACGCATCCCGCTTACCAGCAGGGAAAAGCTGATCACCAACGATCTGCGGAAAGGGGAATTTCGCTATATATTCCATATTATAAAGAAAGGGCAGACATTATACGGCATCTCCAGGATATATGATATATCGCTTGGTGACCTGAAAAAGGCAAACCCGGAATGGGTTGACGGGCTAAAACCGGGCCAATATATCAAGATCCCGATGAAAGATCCTGTTGTTGCAGACAAGACTGTGATCGCAAAGCCAACAGATAAGGACAGCAAAGTGCACACGGTTTCGGGAGGAGAGACATTATTCAGCATTTCCCGGAAATACAAGGTAGGCATGCCTGAATTGAAAGCAGCCAATCCCAGCATTACAAATAGCCTTAGCGTAGGGCAGCTGATCAGAATCCCTGAATATCAGGAAGAAGGGATCGCACAGGAAGAGGAGAAGAAATTTTATGAGCATACTGTTAAAAAGAAAGAAACACTTTATGGTATTGCCAGAAAATACAGGATCAGCATCGATAGCCTGACAGCATTTAATCAGGGGCTTACAGAAAGCATCTTTCCGGGTGAAGTGATCAGGATCCCGCGAACAGTCAACCCTAATAGTTATATCACGCACCATGTGAGGGAAAAGACGAAACTTAAAAGGATCGCCTCCAAATATGCTATTAGCGTTACGGCTGTTAAGGAGGCTAACCCCGGCTTTCGCTCAAGAGTATATCCGGGCGATATACTGATGATACCGGTAGGACCGCCTTCTGAAGCACCGCCTGATATTGTACATGTTGTGGTTACACCACCCGATGATATCCCTCCGAAGGTAGTGAGAAACGATAGCATCAGGTGCTATGATAAGATGTACCGGCATAAGAAAGAATTTAAGGTGGCCCTTATGATTCCTCTCTATACTGAGGAAGCAGGAGAGATCGTGGTGGGGGGTAAAGCAGCTGTGCTTGATCCGTCGAAACATAAGCCTTTTAATTTTATTCAGTTTTTGGAAGGATTTCTCATGGCCATGGATGAAATGGAAAAAGAGGGTTTGAAGGCCCGCCTCTATGTATATGATGTTGACGAAAAGGTTTCCAAAACGATACAGGTATTGCAAGAACCTGAACTTGCTGATATGGACCTCATCATCGGCCCTTTTTTCAGTAGAAATTTTAAACTGGTGTCGAATTTTGCGGAGATGTTCAATATCAAGATCATAAACCCACTCACCAGGCGGACGGAAGTACTCAGCAACCCCAATGTATTCAAGGTAAAACCCTCACGGGATGCACAGGCAGCCCAGCTAGTTAAATTTGTTGAACACTACTACCCTGGATCCAATATCATCCTGGTCAGAAATAATAAATTCCAGTATACAGATGAAGTGCTGGAGATCAGGAATTCACTGGATAAAGTTATTCCGTATGGCGTTAAAGTGCCGAATAACACCCTTTATGAACTGGTGTTGGAATATTCGAAAGCTGACACCAACCTGGCTACTGGAGTCCTTATCAGCAGTCTGATGGTGGAAAACAGGATGATCCAAACAGAAGAGCTTGAACGGTTGCCGGCCGACAGCACCTTCTTCTCCAATGGCATTGCTGAAATTATTTATGCTACTGATAGCATATACGGGGTCATAAGGAACGCATCTGTTGTAAGGAATAACCTTCTGATAGTTTTGACAAACAATGAGATATTTGCCCCTGAGATCCTTACCAGACTCAATGACCTGAAAGACACTTTCGATATAACAGTAGTAGGAATGCCGGAATGGGACCTGCTTCATAACCTTGAAACAGATTACCTGCTTGACCTGAATGTGTATTATTTTACAGATTCATATTACGATTATGATGACCCGGATGTGAGGGGTTTTATCAGGGATTTCCGGGAACGCTATAAAACGCACCCTGAAGAGTATGCTTTTGAAGGTTATGACCTGGCAATATTTTTCATGGGTGCCATGATGCGCTTCGGCACGGATTGTGAAAAATGCCTGCCTTATTACCAGAAAAAGCTGCTTAAAACAAGCATAAAATTTTTCCCTGCCTACCCGGCAGGCTATGAGAACCTGTACTGGAACCTGTGCCGCTACTGGAACTATAAAATCGAAAAAGTTCCGGATCTTTAGTCAATATATATAATAATAAACTGAACTGTCTGTCAATGAAAATTTCGAGAATATACACGATCGTGGCCTTAATTAGTATGTTAGCTCTGGCCTCCTGCACTGAGGCCAGGAAGCAATATTGGGAAAATGGCAATATCAAATCAGAACTGCCATATAAAAATGGCAAACTGAATGGTATGGCCACCTGGTATTATGAAGATGGCACGGTTCAACAAGAAGTTCCCTATGTTAATGACAATATCGAAGGCACCAGCATCCGCTACCATGATAATGGTCGTAAGGAATTGGAGGAAACCTATATCAACAATGTCAGGCAGGGCAAAGCGGTTGCATATTCGTACTCCGGAAAGCGGAT
>JAGLYE010000082.1 GCA_023132505.1 Bacteroidales bacterium
AATCCCTCCTGATAATCATTACTGTTATAGGCCTTTTGCCGGAGTTCATCGATCTTCTCGTAAAACTCAGAATTGATCGGCTTGGCAGCACCCATAATATTCAGCTGTTCTTTTATAACAGCAATGCTTAACGGGGAATTCGAGGCAATCTCTGCTGCCATATTATATGTAAAAGCTTCCAGTTCTTCTACATCGACCAGGTGATTGAGGATCCCCAGGTTTTCAGCTTTTTCTGCAGCTATAGGTCTGGCAGTAAAAAACATTTCTTTTGCAATATTCAGTTCCACCATATTGAGGAAATGGACAATGCCGGTGGTATTATATGGCACGCCGATCTTAGCCGGGGTAATGGCGAAACTGGCGTTTTTTGTACCTATAAGCATATCGCAAACAAACGACAGGTCACAACCACCTCCCCAGACACTACCATCGATCATCGCTATGACAGGTGCCGGGAACTTCTGAATACGCCGCATGATCGTCTCAAGGGGATGATGGTAAAAAAGAGGATCTCTCCCCGGTTCAGGCAACTCGGCAATATTCAGTCCGGCACTCCATACTTTGACCCCTTTGTTGGCACGAAGGATAACCACTCTTACCTTCTCAGTCCCCATATGGTCAAGTGCATTGACGAACTCATCCATTAAGGCAGTACTCAATGAATTACGTTTTTCATCATTATTGAAACAAATTGTCCCGATATGATCTCGTATTTCTGTTTTGATCAGACTCATAAAAAATGATATTTAGGCTAAAATAATTAAAATACACATAGAAATTGTTAACCTATAGTTTGACTATCTTTTTAATCCTGTGAAGCTTACCCGAGATCACCTTCAGGTAATAAATCCCTGCGGGCAAATTAGAGATATTTATGGACCCACCTTCAGGAATATGCTTGATCATATGCACTTTCTCCCCTACAGCATTATAGAATTCGAGTTCTGCTTCCTCAGAAAATCTATCTACACGGACATTGATCAAGTCCATGGCAGGATTAGGATATATGTTTACATCAAGATCTCCATTATCATATTCCTGCTCCCCTACACCAAAGTCCGTGAAATGAACCCCGTCCAGCCAGATACCAAATCCGAAATCCCAGGTATCAGCATGTATCGACACATAGTTAATCTCATATAGTGCCACATCACCAATTTGTGATTTGCTGTACGAATATGGCGATCCTCCCCCTGCCAGAGGCACCTTTATCAGCTTCCACTGGCCATTGGCAGCATTCAAAGGTGCCGCACTGCCGGTATATTTAAAATACCCACCACAATGATTACCTACCCGGATATGATGAAATTGAAAACCATATTGTGTATTATTCATGGTTTTGATCCAGAATTTAAGTGTGTCAGCCAGGCTAAGCATGGTCCAGGTTCTCATGGTATCTTCCTCCGGCCAGTATTGTAATCCCACATCCCAGCCATTTCCGGTCTGGTGATAGATGGATGCTGTACCTACCATATAGTCTGAATAGTCCCAATGGGTAACAGGTGCAAAGCTGGAATCATAACCCCAGCAAGCTTCCGGATAGGCATACCAATTGGCATTAGGTTCAGCCATATCCTCCGGTGGCTCTTCCTCCCACACCGGATCCGGCAACGGGATAAAAGGTTCCCAGATAACTTCTCCCAGGGCAGGATTGTCGGCCTTGTCCCAAATACTGCATACTATGGGTCCTGCCGCAGTACCACCATACGAATTGTATGTTGCCAGCACATCCCCTGTTGACAGGTTTTCTATATGATAAAAACATGTATTCAAAAATGCATTATCGGAAAGGGTGTCATTACTGACATCGCCTGATAGTTTTATCCCATTATTGTTATACTTGATATTATTATCCCTTAACACAAGATGTTCGGTATTATCTGCTGAGACGGCTACGGTATTTCCTTCTATAAGATTTTCACTGATAAAATAATCATGGGAATATTGATTTTGATATGGCGGGATACCATCACCCTCCCACAACTCAATCCCATTGGGGTTTTCAGAGATTATATTTTTTACGATCGTATTGTTAAATCCCCTGTCAATGGCTATTCCTGAATATTGATTACCAATGATCTCATTGCTGTCAACAAGTGAGTTAAATGAATACCCCAACCATAATCCGTAGTGACTGTAATTACACTTATTACCATAAAAGACGTTTCCGTCGGCAAAGGTTGCTTCAATGGCATTATGTGGGGAGTATGAACATTCATTAAACCTGAAAATATTATTATTTGGGATACTTGAATGCTCGAATTGGCCCAGGAATACCCCGTCGCCGGAATAAGAAAGGTCATTATGCTCAACCAGGTTCTCATTTGAAACCAATACCAATAAGGCAGCACAGTCGCTTGGATTCGTGAAAGGCCGGTTAACATGTGAGCAGTTATTATAATGAATGTGACATGAATCTGTAAAATACATCCTGATTCCAAATGAAGTATTCCAGGAAAAGTCATTATTCCAGATATCAATATTATCGCAATGATACAGTGCTACCCCATCGTTCTGAAATTTCATCAAATTATCATGAATAAGTCCGTGATTCACCTGGTACATCATCACCCCGCCACCTAGTGCAGAATTATAATTCGTCCATATTGATATCCACCCTGTTGAATCAACTTTATTATGGTTAAAACTGCAATCATTGATCTCTATATAGTCAGAATTAGTGATATATACGGCATAATAGTACTGTTCAAGAAGATCAAAATTCATGATCGTGATATTTGAAGAATTATTGATCTTAAAAAAATATCCTGTATAATCGCCCCCGTCCACTGATACCCCGCTTGCATCAATGATGATATTTTCTTTGTTGTCAATTCTTAATATCCCATCATTCCCCGCATCACCCACAGCATAAGTACCGGGATTGATGATATAATGAGAATTACTTTCAAGATCAGTATCGTCAACCGGATCGATATATGTTTGAGAATAAAGACTAATAGCCAGAATCGTGGTCAACAGAAAGAGTAGTATTGTTTTCATGGCTGTAATTTTATCAATTAAAATTATAAAAAATATGACTTAAGTCAACATGGAAGTTAATTTCAACAATCTTTTCTATTTTTGCCGTATCAAAAAATCGACTCCCTCATGAAAAAAGCAGAAAAAACAAATTATATGTTGCAGTCACTGATCTCAGGGGCTATATTTGAAGATACCGGATGGATACTAGACCCACCTGAAACAAACGGCCCTGCCTTTGTAAGGGCTGTTTATGAGCAGGAACAACTGCATCTCCGTGGTGAAGAACATGGTTTATTCACTTACGGAAATTGGTTACCGATCAGGCGTGAACTCGAGGGCTCTTCCGCTCCCATTACATATAAGAGTGAAGGACTGGCAGCTAAACTGGGGCTCACAAACCTATATATCACTTATAGCGGCTATTGGCCCGACAAGGGGGCAAATATGAGCACTTGTTCTTTCAAGGAAACTGAAGCATATTCAGTCTGCGGCAGGCTTGACCCATCACAGGATAAAGTCCTTGTTGTGGCTTCCGCCGGTAATACTTCACGTTCATTTGCACGGGTGTGTTCCGACAATAATATCCCTTTGCTTTTATGTGTCCCGGAAGACAATATCGATGCCTTGTGGTTCGACAGGCCTATAAAAGATCATGTAAAACTAATTGCATCCCGTTCAGGGAGTGATTATTTTGATGCCATCCATTTGTCGAACCTGGCCTGTAAACTCGATAATTTTATTCCTGAGGGGGGAGCAAAAAATGTTGCACGGCGTGATGGCATGGGAACGACTGTCCTTTCGGCTGTGACAAGTATCGGGGAGATTCCTGAATATTATTTTCAGTCGGTGGGCAGCGGTACCGGAGCTATTGCCGCCTGGGAAGCAAATTTGAGGCTTATTAAGGATGGCAGGTTTGGAAACAGGAAGATGAAACTGATGGTTTCGCAGAACAAACCCTTTACCCCCATCTATGATGCCTGGAAAGTAGATTCACGAGAGATTCTCCCTCTCAATGATGAACTCGCCCGAGAGCAGGTGCAGGAGATCATTGCAAAAGTACTTTCAAACCGGAAACCACCCTATTCACTCATCGGTGGCCTTTATGATGCCATGAAGGATGCCGGGGGCGATGTACTGCTTGCAAGTAATGAAGAAATTTTGAGGGCTGCTGCATTATTTGAGGAAACTGAAGGTATCGACATCCATCCCGCTGCGGCAGTGGCAACGGCTACCCTCATCAACGCTATGGATGAAGGGCATATTTCCAAAGATGCCCTTATCGTGCTCAACATCACCGGTGGCGGAGAAGAAAGGTTTAAAAGAGAACATGAGCTGTATTACCTGAAACCTTCCCTGGTATTCGATATCAATCCCGAATTGAATGATTTAGCAGCTAAACTGGAGTCTTTATTCCAATAATCAGGGCAGCTTCGTCACGGTCTAAGAAACCTTCGTAAAGTTTTGTACATTTGAAACGATGTTGAACACAAATCCGCTATTCAGGAAACTCCATCGCTCCGAATTTGTAAAAAATGTAGGGACCCTTATGAGCGGGACCGCGATTGCCCAGGCCATACCGGTACTGGTTTCACCCATCCTGAGCCGGATCTATTCCCCGGATGACTTCGGTGTGCTGGCCCTGTTTATGGCCATCAGCATTGTGATCTCGGTGATCGCCACAGGCAGATATGAGCTGGCCATCATGCTGCCGGAAGAGAAAAGGGATGCCAGCAACATCCTTGCCCTCGCCGTGATCCTTACCTTCTTTACCTCGATCATTACCCTGGTGCTGATCCTGGTCCTTAAAGGCTTTGTGGCTAATTTCTTCGATGACCCCGGCATAGAAAACTGGTTGTACTTCATCCCCCTTGTGGTATTATTCACCGGGCTGTATAATACATTTAACTATTGGTCGACCCGGCATAAGACCTTCAAAAGGAATGCCGCCAGCCGCATTTCACAATCAAGTGTAATGGTTGGCACAAACCTGGGAATGGGTTTTGCCAAAACCGGGGCAGTCGGGCTGATCGCCGGATATATCCTCGGACAGATCGTTGCTGCAAGCGTTCTGGCCTGGAAAACCCTTAAAAACTACTCAGAACTTAGCCGGGACATCTCAAGGCACCTCATCCTTGAAAATGCGAAAAAGTACCGTAATTTTCTGCGCATCAACACACCACATGCTTTTATCGGATCCCTGCAGGATCACGGCATCGTGTATGTGATAATGGCTTTTTTCAATAAGGCAATCCTGGGTTCATACTCCTTTGCTTTCAGACTGGTAACAGCACCGGCCTCCCTGATCGGTTCTTCCATATACCAGGTCTTTTACCAGAAAGCCACAAAAGCTTTGCAGGAAGGCCAGGATATACAAGCCATGGTTTTAAGGATCTACAGGAACCTGTTTGTGATCGGATTGCCCATCTTTGCCATTCTGTTTTTCTTCGGACCACCTATTTTTGGGTTCGTCTTTGGTGAGGAATGGGTGATGGCCGGTGAAATCGCACAGATCATCGCCCCCTGGCTGTTCCTGAATTTTATTGCTACGCCGGTATCATGTATCACGGTGATCATGAATAAACAATGGCAGGGAATGATGTTGTCTATTGCGGATCTGAGCCTCAAAGTAATCGCTATTGTCATTGGAGGTATTAAAGGAGATGTGTACCTCACCTTTACACTTATGAGCATCCTCTGTGGCAGCTTATTGATCTTTAGCTTATTTTTGTTTTATAAATTTGCCGGCATCAAGGTAAGATCGGCCTACTAAACCACCTTCTCATGACAAAGATTTGTCGGTTTGTCATAAACAAAACATACACTCTCTGCAACATCATCAGAGGAGTGAAGACCGGAAAGGGTAGCACAATCCATTACTGCTCTGATATAACCGGCAGGAGGAATATTGCCATCGGTAATCAATCCATCCTTTATAAGAAACTGAGCATATATGTAGGTAAGAATGGAAAATTCACCATGGGGAACCATTCCCATATAGCACCTTACGCATATTTTTTGATTGAAGACCGGGCCGTTTCCATTGGAGATGATGTTGCCATCGGTCCGTTTTGCTCATTCTTCTGTTCATCAAATACATATTCTCCGGATAAGCCTCTTTTCAGGGAAAACTATGAAAAGGGTGATATCAGGATCGGGAACAATGTATTTATCGGGGCACAATCCGTGATCCTGCCGGGTACGGAAATAGGCAACAATGTGATTATTGCCGCCAATTCCGTTGTGAAGGGCACACTGGAAAATGGCCGCATGTATGGTGGATCACCCTGCAAACCCATTAAAAAACTTAGTGAAGATGATTAAAACGTCTTTCACCTGCAATGCACTCAGGATAAAGCATTTTTTTCGTTTTCTTTGGGTGTGGGTCAGCACAAACAAACCCGGAAAACTTACACAAGTATGTAAAGAGGAAACCTCCCGCTTCTTCGGGACCAGTCCTGATTCGGTCTTTTTATTCGGTTCAGCCAGAATGGGTCTTTATTCCCTTCTAATGTCAGAAAAACAAGAAGGCAAGGACGAAGTGATCGTTGCCGGATATACCTGCGTGGTTGTCACCAATGCCATTAAATATGCCGGACTGAATGCCATTTACATCGATGTTGAGGAAGAAAACCTCAATATCGACCCGGACCTGCTCAGGGGAGCTATTAACAACAAAACCAG
>JAGLYE010000083.1 GCA_023132505.1 Bacteroidales bacterium
ACTCCAAGTACTCCAAGTACTTTCAAATAAACTCAAAGTATTTGCAGAAACACATCCTGTATCACATCCCCGTATATATCACCGAATGTGAGCAGGCACCAGGCCTGGAGGGCGAGAATTTCGTCTTTCTTCAGCCATTTGGCCGACTTCTTCAGCTCTTTTCCGAAGAGTTCTCTGCTGAAGCTTACTTTTCTGAGGATCAGTTTTGTATATTCGAGCATGGAAGAACGATTTTGTTTAACTCTAAGAAAACGATTGTAAAGGATGGTTTAGTGTGTATGCCGGTTGAGAATTATTCACAAAAATTGTTAAGATGCCAGATAACTCCGAACTCCGCACTTCAAACTCCGCACTCAAAGAGCCTTATTCAAAAACCATACTCGCATACAATACCGGGTAGGAAGTGAAATACCCGATGGCACCACCGCTCAGGTTTCCAATCACATTGGCAGGCGGGCCACTGAAGAGTGGTGTGTTGAAGCTTACTTCATCCTGCACTTCCCATATGAAGTTGGCATAACCTTCGGTTACGCTGCAAGCCTGGAAAGTGATCACATCACCGGGCCTCAGGACTTCACTTTTTTTAGATTGGTTAAGGTAGCCAACACCAATGCCATTAGTGAACTCTCCATCGTAAAAGCGGTCATCAACAACCTGTTTTTTATTAAGCGTATCGGTAAGCAAGGTGTCATTTTTATAGATGTTGAACATATACCAGTTTGCACCCGGGGGGTCCCAGTAATAGCATTGTACAATATAATATCCATTCTTGCCCCAATCTGGCTGGTATTGTAATCCGATATAAACAGTATCCCCGATGGAGGGAGTGGTTGAAGTCGCAATATATTTTGTTTTTCCATCAATCTCTTTGGCAAGCTCAATATCCAGGGTATAAGTTTTTCCGATTTCAGCACCAAACCCTTCAGGGAGGTGATACATACCCGGTGTTTCCTCCGAGAGCAGAATTATATTGCCTTCATTATCGATAAGCTGTACATCGGCATTGCTCACCGGTGGGGGTAACTGATTATAAAAATAGCTGGTCGATTCCGTAAGCATAATAATATGACTGCTTGTGTCATCGGATGTGATCTGCCCATCTACCACCAGCCGGGTATATGTGTCGTCCAGTTCCACATCGATACGCTCGGTGCAGGAAGCTATCAACAATCCTACGGACAGGATGAAGATCAGCTTTGTAATATATGTTGTTATTGCTCTCATGTCCTGACTAGAATTTAAAGTTGAATGTGATGGCCGGGATGATCCCAAATAAGTATGTTTTCTCGGCGTAGGTTTCATAGGCACTGTTGGGGTTCCCCGGTGTTGCCTGTTCCTGAACAAAGTTGATCGACCAGGTATTATGCCTGTTGTAAGCATTGTAAAGCGCCAGAGTCCACGAATGATGCCATTTCTTGCCCGGTTTTTCTTTACCATGAAGGCTTACTGACAGATCCAATCTGTGGTAATCCTCCATGCGGTATGCATTCCTGTCGGAGTAGATTGGCAGGATAACACCACCGATCACAGCCCTTCCTGTGGGAAAGGTTACCGGTTGTCCTGTAGAGTAAACCCAATTGGCGGCAACGGTCCATCGTGGCGAGATGTCCCAGTTGGTTACAATAGATACATCGTGTGGCCTGTCATAAGGTGCCGGATACTTATTGCCATTGTTGATATCGGGAAATTTCCGCCAGGTGCGTGACCAGGTATAGCTCACCCAGCCACTGATCCTTCCATTGACCAGAGGCAGGCCATTCAGGCGTACAAGTGCCTCTACTCCATACGACCATCCCTTGCCAAATCTGAGTTCCCCTTCAAGCTTCTTGTTCAGCAGCAACTCTGCGTGGTCTTTAAAGTCGATGGAGTTTGTCATAGCCTTGTAATAACCCTCCAGGGATGTCTCAATAAGGTTGTTCTTGAAGTTTCTGAAATACCCCAGGGCAAACTGATCGGATACCTGTGGCTTTACATTCGGGCTGGCAGGAAACCAAAGATCGAGGGGTGTGCCCGCTGTAGAGTTCTGGGCTACCTGTATATACTGCTTCGTCCTCGCCCAGCTTGCCTTAACTGATGAAGTTTCAGTTAAGAGGTAGTTGAGCCCGATACGGGGTTCGATGCCCCAATAGGTTTTGTATATGTTTCCTTTATCATATACTGTTGAATCAATTGCCTCGAAGTTTTCGTCGAAATTATAAACGGTTCCGGGGCCTATATTCGAGAAAGTTGAAAGCCTCAATCCGTATTTTACCGTCAGCAGGGCACCAATCTTTTGCTCATTGCTTATATAGATAGCAGATTCGATGGCATGGCTTTTTGGCACGATCCATTCATCGAACAGTGATTTGCCACCTTTTCCTCTTGCTACACCCGGATTGAAGGTATGGTAAAGGGAAGAAAACCCGAACATCATGGTGTTTTTTTTATTTAAATAATATGTCAGGTCTCCTTTAATTCCAAAGTCTTCAAGGTCTGAGTCCCACTCGAAGGAATTGGCTTCATCATCTGAAGCAGATCCAAGGCCATACTTGTATTTGCTGTAGATGAATGAAAAATTAGAGAATAATTGCCTGGAAAAGAGGTGGTTCCACCTGGCAGTGGCGGTTTGGTTGCCAAGTTTCATTTCGGCGAACTGGTTTTTGAAAACATCTCTGCCAAAATATCCTGAGAGGTAAATCCTGTTATTTTCGTTGATAATATGGTTAACTTTCGCATTGAGATCATAGAAATAGAGCTTGTTGTTTCGCATATTCTTGTCGGAGGCAAAGGGCATGAAAACGATGTCTGCATAGGTTCTCCTTCCAGATACAATAAAGGAAGTTCTGTCTTTTAAAATAGGTCCTTCCAATGTCAGCCTGCTGGAGATGAGTCCAATGCCACCGGTACCCGAAAACCTTTTCGAGTTCCCATCCCTCATCCTCACATCCAGCACTGATGATAGCCGGCCTCCATACCTGGCAGGAATATCACCTTTGTAGAGTTTCACATCCTTGATGGCATCGTTGTTAAAGACGGAGAAAAATCCGAGTAAGTGACCGGCATTATACACAGTAGCTTCGTCTAATAATACCAGGTTCTGATCAGGTCCACCGCCCCTGACTACAAAACCCGATGAGCCTTCAGCAGTTGTCTGAACACCTGGCAGTAAGAGAAGAGCCTTAATGATATCTACTTCACCCATCAAAGAAGGGATCTGTTTGATGGTTTTGGAATCCAGCTTTATGACACTCATCTCTGCCTCTTTCACATTCTGGTCGGGGGCATCTGCTGTGATCTCTACCTCCTGTAGTTGTTCCCCCCTGGGCTGTAATTCAATGTCAAGCCTGATATCTTCCTTGAGATCAAGCTTATGCACAACTGATTGATACCCGATATATGAAAACCGGAGTGTATAATTCCCCTGCTCAAGGCGGATCGAATAATACCCATAGGTGTTGGTGACCGTTCCGGATTTGATCTCGTCTATATAGACGGTGGCACCGATCAGGTCTTCCCCTGTTTCTGCATTCTTTACATACCCGCTGATTGTATTTTTGTTCTTATCAGCTTCGCCTTCCTCTGCCCTTAAGGACGCCGGCATGACAAAAGCTGCCAATAATAGCAGGCTTATTAACACATTCATTGACAAGACAGTTTTAAAAGCATTGTAATATTACTTCATTATTTTAATATATATAGACGAAATGTCGTGTGGCTTATTGCATATTTAACTAAAAACATGATATTTTGTCGTATATTACTTACGGAACAATATTTGATTCGTGTTGTTTTTACCAATTTTATATGTCGAACGAAAAGCATAAATTGTTCTACAGTTTGTTTTTCCCAACGGTTTTCCTGCTGGTGATCTGGACGGTTTCCATTACTGAATATATACTGGGAGTGCATTTTGTGGAATATGGATTATATCCGAGGTCTCCTTATGGGGCCATTGGCATTCTTACCATGCCATTGATCCATGCTGATTTCAATCACCTTTTTGCTAATTCAGTGCCGCTTTTTGTGCTTGGTACCAGCTTATTTTATTTCTATCGCAGCATTGCACTCAGGGTTTTTATTTTAATCTACCTCTTTAGCAATATATGGGTGTGGGGGATGGGGAGGGAAGCCTATCATATCGGAGCCAGTGGCCTTGTTTATGGGCTGGCGGCTTTCCTTTTTGTCAGTGGCCTGATCAGGCGGGAACCCAGGTTAATGGCCATATCTATGTTTGTGGCTTTTCTATATGGGAGCTTAATATGGGGCATATTTCCTGAATTATTCCCTGAGAAGAATATTTCATGGGAGGGACACCTTATGGGCATTGTGGCCGGAGTTATTTTTGCGATCTATTTCAGGAAAAAAGGACCGCAGAAAAGACGTTACTCCTGGGAATTTGAAGAAGAATCGGAAGCGGAAAATGAAGATGAAGAAGACCCGGCATACTGGAAGGTCCCGCCGGGGTCTGATTTTAAGCCGTGATAGTTAGCTTGATGCTAGCTACCTCCAGGTATCTCCTATTCTGCTTTTTTAATAGCCACAGAGGCTCAGAGTCTCAGAGAAACACAGTTGAAGAAGAAAGTGGAAAATAAGCTGTGGTACTCTGAGCCCCCAGTGTCTCAGTGGCAAAGAAACTTCCCACTTCAAACTCCGAACTCCGAACTCCGAACTATTTCGTCTTCAACAAAACCCTATCATATAGAAACAACACCACCACCGTACTCAACCCAATCCCTGTAAACAGCATCCATATATTTGAGGGCTGGTAATTTACCCATAGGTAATTAGTGAGCTCTGCATGGCTCAGGCTCATTTGTTCACAGGCATTGCTGAAGTATTCATTTTTTGAGAACTTATCAGAGATTTCAGGAATGTCAAGGCCGCGCTTTTGAACTTCAAGGGATAATAGATGATATTTGTCACTTATCTTTGTGTATACACCCCCCGATAATATCCCTGCAAGAAAATTGCCTCCTGCAAGCGGGAGATAATAGGTGCCCATATACATGGCTACCTTGTCTTTGGGTGCGATCTTACCAATATACCCAAATTTGTCGGCAATGGTACCTGTAATAGTTGACAGTACGTAAAGTGCCGGGGAAACCGAAGAGTTTTTTGTTATTGCTTATCATGTGAGTTTTGCGTGGTGCAAAGAAACAAAAAAGTGTTGAGTGTTGAGGGTTGAGTGTTGGGTGGATTTTCGATCCTTCGACTTCGCTCAGGACAGGTATTCGTTATTCGATATTTGATACTCGATATTCGATGTAGTGTTTCACTTTCTCATACATCGGGTCATACCCGATCACCTTCCTGAGGGTATCGCTGCAGGTGATGGGGCCGGAGTATTCCCTGTAGTTACAGATCAGTTTGACCGTTTCATAGTCCAGGTAGGGGTGATGCAGCAAGGTTTTGAATTCGGCTGTGTTCACATCTATTGTCAGGATTAATGATGTATCTGCTTTTACATTCTTCTGAATTCCCGCGTAGCGGACGCTATCCATGCCATAAACTTCCAGCAATTGCTCAATGGAAAAAAAGCCGCCGAGCATGCCCCGGTATTTAAGGATCCTTCCTGCAAAAGAGGGCCCGATCCCATATAGTTTGACTAGTAGTGCAGAGTCAGCAGTGTTTATCTCAATCATCATGGGGGGCTGCTCGGTGTAGACTTTTTTCTTTTGTGTATATTGCTTTGGGTATTGCTTGCTCCTCGGGGCCGTATTGCTAAGGTTTTGCTTTTCCAATGTATCGGGAAGGGCCATCATTGCCTCAAATTTCCTTATCTCTCCTTCAAAAACTGACATATCGAAACTTTCATCGCTTATAAATGCCGGTAATAAGGCATTGACGCTTTCAACGATCATGATCAACATGACCAGTACCATGATGCCCCTTCTTTCAGCGTAGTTGAAGGTGAGATAGCCCTTAAGGTTTTCTTTTATTGACCTGATTATGGATCGCATTACGGTTTGTCGTATATCTATTAATACCCGAAATGCTGAAATGTCGCACTTTTGTTGAAAAATTATGGATGATGAATTATGAATGTTGGATTGGTTGAATATGAAAGTATGCTGACATTGAAGCAATTCTATTAGCTTTTCCCCGGGCACAGTGGAAGTTCCCGCTATAAGGCATCCAACACTTTCTTTATCTTTTTACAAATTTACTTCTGCCCAAAATTCCCTTGTCGCTTTTCAACGCCGCAATATATATTCCGGCCGGATAATCGGAAACATCAAGGCACACTATATTTTGCCCTCTGGGAATTCGCATCTCATCCTGTTTCCTGCCAAACATATCATAAATCAACAATAAACTTCTGCAATCTGCAATCTGCAATTTAAATATGCATTTGCTGGATTAGGATAAATCCATAAAGCCTCATTTTCGGCGCCCCGTGGTGCGTAAATATTCATTCCTGTGGCACATCCGGGTGTATCACAACCAAGGCTGTCTACCTTAATGACCCAGGCTGTTTGTGGTTCTATCCATGTACTAACTTGACCAACCATAGCATAGCCTCCATCAGGTGAAAGACACAAATCATACAGTTCATTAAAGTCAAATTCTGTCCCTGTATAATAATGATACTCTCTATACCATAAACTATCACCGTTTTCATCTATTTTTAGCAGCCACCCATAAGAATCTATCCAATTTATGGGATTGTAGT
>JAGLYE010000084.1 GCA_023132505.1 Bacteroidales bacterium
GAAAGTATTTGTGGTACCGGCATTTCCGCTTCCTTCCTTGCGTATATCGGTATGAAAAAACATCAAGCCAATCCACAAAGAAAATGGTATAGACCCCAGCAAATATGCCAGCACCAGAATTCCACCTATGTATATCCAATCCATATCAGTATTATTACCTTGGAGACCTGCCGTAGATCTCTTCCATCTTGCGTTTAAAATCGATCATTTTTCGCCTGCTCGAAATCACAAACTCATAAGGCACATCTTCATCTCTGGAATAAATGATCCGCTTGTCTTCCTTCAAATTAAGGATTTCATTATTAAAGCCCTCATCGGAAGAGATGGCCTGCAGGATATAATTACGGTAACTGAAAAAATACCAATCCCCTTCGGGGATCTCAAAATAAATATTCACAACTCCATAACCGCTGGCTTTACGCTCAATTTCTACATAACCGGGCACCATACGGTTAACTACCTCATCCCCTACACTGAATACCCCGATGTCGCCATAAGATACAAGAGAGCTTGTGGCCCGGTTCCAATGAAATTTCACCTGGTTTAACAGCAGGGTATATTTAATACTTTCCGGCAGCTTCCTGATAATACCGAAATTACTAAGATCTGCAATGATCTTATCCGCCTCTCCGGAAGGCATGCGTTGCTTCAGAAAAGTAAGAAATCCCGCATCAGTTGTTTCTGTACCGGGCAGGTTAGCAAGGCTTAGGCTTTTTGAGAGCCTCCGTAGCACATTCGGATCAAAGAAGAAATCAAATCCCATCACAATCTCAAAGCGGGTAGAATCCGGGATAATATAATGACCGGCATGGCCATAAAGATCAAGTTCTACATGCGGAAGCTCCATACCCAGTGAGATATCCCCTACACCCTCTAAAACACAGTTGTCGTTATGCAATGCCAGATACTCCCTCAGGTCACCTCCATTATCTGCAGATACCATAAAACTTTCATTATTTGCATCATATGAGAGCAGTCCTGTGGCTGAAAGCACCGAAATATCTCCTTCTCTTAGTTTTTCTGTGAAAAAGGCCGGGTAAAAACGATCAGCTTTCGGTGTATACATAATACTTGTCATAATTCGCCCACCTTCAGGCCCCTTCAGGCTATCGGGAACAGGAATAAGAATATTATCCGGATTGATCAGTGTATCAATCAATGCCCTGTCGAAGAAATCATCAAAGCAATCCTGCCATATGCTGAAAGATCCGTTAAACTGAAGGAATTCCTGCATTGCTTCCAGTTTTATATTTCCGACGAACGAATACCATGGACTGAGCATAAAGGCAGACGTATCAGAGATGTTACCCGAAGCATAAGTCCTGCCCAACGAATCCACAGTAATACTGCTCAGGTAAACGGGACTTGATTCCCCCATGACATCCAGATAGTCAATATCGCCGCTTGCAATATAATGATGCCTTGAGAAAATATTCACATTAGCATTGTATATATGATGAAGCCTTGATGCTGTATCTGTAATGATATCAGCATATCTGAGGGTTTCTATCTGTGCATCCTGTAAAATATTCAGCTTCCCGTCACCCGGAAAGATCGCTGCATCAGCTACTCTGATGATCTTCACATCTTCGGCATAGATGATATTTTTCTGCATGTTATAATTTGCACTGGTGCCGAAAAACCGGAGGGAATCCTGATCAGGACGTGTTGAGATAAATTCAGATCCTGCAAGGTTCAGGTCTATCAGTTCAAGCATGGTCATATCATTGATGTCAGGGATATCTTCAACAATATTATTCTTCAGATGCATATTTTGCCGGTCCATTTCCCATTCAATTTCATCCATGTAGCAAATAAACTTGTTAAAGGGGATATCAACAAGGGATGAAATGCCGGTAGATATGAACTTTCCTTTCCGCTGATCAAAATCCAGGTCAGTGCGATAATCATTTGTAAAAAATGCCAGGGTACTAAATGTTGTATCGGTATATAAACTAAAATCAGAGGTATCGGCCCACATACTATGATGACCAAAGACAAAATTATCCGATTCGATCACCGCCCGTTCAAAAGTGAAGTCGCCGCTACCATTTAAAGCCTCAGGTGTAAGGAACATATTTCCCCTGAACTTTGCTGTACTGTCGTACATATTAAAAGCTTCCTCTGCTATTTCAACCACCATAAGATTGGAATCAGGATACCATGATTGGTAAGCTTTTCCCACAGAAACATCGGCATATTCTACATTATCGAGCAAACTTTCGATCATAAAGCTAGTGGTAGTGGAAAATACCGAATCAGCATAAAACACGATATCAGAGGCCTCTGTCAGTGATGTCAGGTATTGCAGTTTGCCCGCTCCATGCAATCCGCTGTTATCTACAATGATTGTATCATAAAATATGGCCTTTCCATCATATAGGGGCAAGCCGTCTTCCTCTGTAATGCTTTTCAGCCCAAGGGAATAATCGGGCATAACCCGGAGGGGATCCCGTATGGGCGGTAATATTCCGCCACTGGCAAGATACCCCTGGAAGCACATGCCGGTGGTAGAAAAGTTATCCAGGCTGTCGAGAGTAAAGGGGTCGAGCTCATAATAAAACTTCCCGCGATCGAATGTACCATTGGCTTTGGTATTTCCGTCATAATAAACGAAGGAATAGTCGGTGCTGGTAAAGATAGGATATTGAGGATAAGATTTTAGCCCCGATTTATTATTCGGATTATCGATCATCATATAACCATTCATATCTTCAACCATTGCCTGCACCCTGTAATACCGTGGTGACTTTTCTTTTCCACTGGTGTCCGGCACCCTGACAAAAAAGCTCATGGAGTCGATCTGTGGCATATTGATTTTGAAAGTATCGTACTCAAAGGAACATTCATGTGCATAGAACTCAAATAAGCCGGCCCTGATCCTGCCCGAAAAAGAAAAATCCTTGTCCTCCTTCAGCACGATCTCCTCATTCACCGGGTATATATACACCATCTGCGAATCGCTTAGTGATATTTCGGGTACGCCACTGATAAGCATATCAAAGGTTGCGAGTTCAACAACCGCATTGCTTTTATTATTGGTCTCGGAGGTGAAGCGAATAACATCATAATCCGTTTTCCCATGATGTGCTTTAAGGTAATCGTACAATCGTTGTTTTATCAGGGCCTCCCGCTTATCGGAGCTATAAACCACAAAACCCCTGGAATCGAGTAGCAGCAACATGGAAACTGCCTGTTCAACAGGCTTTTTGATAAAGCCAGCAAAGGCGCCTACTTTCACAATATTGGAAGAGTAGCGATCTGCATATTTTTTTACCAGTAGAAGCGGGTTCACCTCATCGATGCCCTGAAGCCTGTAATATGCAGATGCCGAATAGTACCTATCCGATTCAAATGATGTTTTGCTATCCTGGCTGATCCCCCTGACCATTTCAAAACTGATCTCATCTGAATTCATTACCCAATAGAGGGCTTCACAATACATATCTACTTCATGATAAGCATCAAAGAAAGGGCTCTGAGCGATTCCCCTGTTCAACCTTACCAGGCTAAGCAATTTATTTTTATTATCATACCTCATCTGCAACCCGGGATGATAAATGGAATCTTTATCGAAATAAATGGAGAAGGAGGCTGGGCTGGAAACGATCTCATCATCCTCCAGCTCAAAGGTCCTTGAACGTATCACCGCAAAATAATCACCGCCCTTTTTAAATATGAATTTGGCAGGCAGGTCACCTCCACCCGTAAAGATCACCTTTCTTCCCTGCATGCCCAACCCGCCAATGTAATTAACGTTATCATAAAGGCCCAGCAATTCGTAATCTTTGAAGTATGACTCAAATTGAGGATATGAAGCCCTGTCGCCCGGAGAACTGGAAAAGACTTTTTCAATCAACACCCCCGGAATAGGAAAATTGAAATAGGTTTTATTATACAAAACCGCCGAATCTGATATGAACGAAAGCGTTTTAAAATCGACATTAAAGGTTTTAAGGTTTGCAAATACGTCATCTTCCTTAAAACCGGCCCTGCGCCAGCTTATCTTTCCATCCCTGCCATAGAAGAATTCCGTGGAAAGGTAATATTTACCGCTTGTTTGCAAGATCACCGTGCTATCGCGGCCTGTAGAGCAGATCAGATCCAATTCAGGAAAATCAAGGTACAATAAACTATCATAGGCGAAGGAAATATTACCATTTCTGAAATACCATGCCCGCGACCTTGTTTCATAAAGCATTGAATTTCCTAATAAGTTCTTTGTGTATTCAAGAAAATCGGCCATAGGCCTGGATGACCTTTGTGTGCCCAGTGTATCCAACTCTGAAAGCCAGAGTTCGAGACTATTATCATCAAGGCCCTTTTCGACAAAAGAGGTTAAGATGCCGATAAAATCAAAGAAATTGGGGTAAGAACGCATCGATTTGTTGAGCATGGTATTGGAAAGCTCATAGATCTTTTCACGATGATGAGGCTTGAAGTATCCTGACTCCCATACACCTGCAAAGCTTCCCAATAGCTCCTCCCCGCTCGCAAGATAGTCCTTATTGCTGGTGTATTGGAGTATGGCAGTAATATCCAGTAAGTAGTCGTTCTTGTTCTTATGCACCTCCCTGATCATCTGGGCATGGCTGCTTCCGGGAAATTGCAGAAGCAGGACCGGGAATAGAATGAAGAGCAAGAGTTTATTTTTAATCATTCGCCTGATCCTTAATGAAGACAGCAGCCGTCCATTTGTTTTTCGAACGCGAATCAGCAAGCCTGAGCCTGCATGAAACACCCTTATTATTGATCTGTTCCAGGTCATCCAGGTAAAAGCCACTCATCATAAGTGTGCCCCCGGGCTTTAAAGCAGCTGCATAATACGGGATGTCCTGTAATAATATATTACGGTTAATATTGGCAATTATTATATCAAAATGACGATTTTCAAGTGAACCCCTGTCGCCCAAAAACACCTCAATATCTTCAGTATTGTTCAGGATAGTGTTTTCAAGCGCATTACGGTATGCCCATTCATCGTTATCTACCGCAAAGATATGAGTCGCTCCCATTTTACTTGCCAGGATAGCAAGCACAGCAGTACCACATCCCATATCCAATACAGATTTTCCCGCAAGGTCCATACGGGCAATCAAAGAAAGCATCTGTGATGTGGTCTCATGGTGTGCTGTACCAAACGACATCTTCGGTTCGATGATGATGTCCCATTCTATGTCCGGTACCGGATCATGAAAGGGTGCCCGAACCATGATCTTTCCATCGATGATCACCGGTTCATAATCCGACTCCCATTCTGCATTCCAGTTTCTGTCCTCGATCTCACTGATCTTTGCCCCGGAAATATTATTTTCGGAGAGAAGCACATGCAGACTGCCGGCATCCAGTCTGTCTTTCTCAAGATAAGCCACTACTCTTTCGTCCTCTTCAATAAATCCAAGGAAACCGAGTCCGGAAAGGCGGGCAAGGATAAACTCGGCCACTTCTCCACTTAAAGGGATGCTTACCTCATAAAACTTCTTCATAAAAAATTAAGCTGATCTTATTATAGTTGCAAAATCATCTGCCTTGAGAGAGGCTCCACCAATAAGCCCGCCATCCACATCAGCCTGGGAAAAGAGCTCTTTGGCATTAGTGGCATTGCAGCTTCCGCCATACAGGATCAAACACTGGTCAGCAATTTGTTTGGAGTACTTTTTAGCCACCAGTGCCCTGATGAAGGCATGCATTTCCTGGGCCTGCTCCGATGTTGCTGTTTTACCTGTACCAATGGCCCAAACAGGCTCATATGCAATGACCACCTTCCTGAATTCACTTTCTTCAAGATGAAAAAGGCCATTATCAAGCTGAGTACTTACCACTTCCATGTACATATCATTTTCGCGGTCGTCGAGCAATTCACCACAACAAAAAATGGGAATGATCCCGTGTAGAAGCAGAATATTAGTCTTCAGTGCAAGATCTTCATTGGATTCATCAAAATACTGCCTTCGTTCCGAATGCCCGATAATGCAATAATCCACCTCCACCGATTCCAGCATTCCGGCAGAGATCTCGCCGGTATAAGCTCCGCTTTCGTAGGCACTGACATTTTGGGCACCAACAAACAAGGATTTTCCGGATGCCATATCGGTGGCAAGTTCCAGATATAATGCCGGCGGGCAAACCACTACATCAACATGTTCCGGAATTCCCTTATTTTCAATATCATCAAGGATCAGGGAAAGGAGATCATCAGCTTCCGAAAAGCGCATATTCATTTTCCAGTTTCCTGCTACGATTTTTCTTCTCATTTTAATAGTATTGTTAATGATTACTAAATGATGGATACATCATGCTAAGCTGACCCTGGGATCGAGGAAGCCATAAATGATATCCACAAAAATATTAATAATTACCAGGATCACAGAAATGAAAAGCACTGCTCCCATGATTACCGGAAAATCATACTTTTCAAGTGCATCAACGATAACCACACCCACACCTTTCCAGTCAAAAACATATTCAACAAATACTGCTCCGGCCATCAGTGAAGCAAACCATCCCGATACGGCCGTGATCACCGGATTCATGGCATTTTTTAATGCATGTTTGGCAATGATCCTGAACTTTCCAAGCCCCTTGGCCCTGGCAGTACGGATATAGTCCTGGCGGATGACTTCAAGAAAACTGCCTCGCAT
>JAGLYE010000085.1 GCA_023132505.1 Bacteroidales bacterium
CTGTTTGAGGAGCAGATCCACCTTGAAAATCTCCAGGATTTTCAAGCTAAAGAGGACTATGCCAGCAGGCATGCAGAGATGGCAGGTTCTCCATATCCCGATTTGGATGAAGCCGGTCCGGAAGCCTTTCTGTCTAGCTTGAAGGAAGCCAGGGAAGCATTGAACATTCCCCTGTTTGCAAGCCTCAACTGTGTATATGATGAGACCTGGGAAGAATATGCAAAAAAGATTGAGGATATAGGTGTTGCCGGATTGGAACTGAATTTTTATTCCATACCCCGTACTTTTGATATTGATGGCAGGTCAATCGTGACCGAGCAGCTGGACCTGTTAGAAAAAGTTAAAAAAGCTGTTAAAATACCGGTGGCAGTGAAACTGAGTCCGTATTATACCAATCCATTGTACGTAATTGCTGAGATGGATAAGAAGGGGGTTGATGCATTTGTACTTTTCAACCGTTTATTCCAGCCGGAGATCGACATCGACATGGAAGAACATTATTTTCCATATAATCTTTCAACTCAGAATGATAACAGGATCGCCTTGCGTTTTGCAGGCCTGCTTTACGGCGAGCTCAATGCTAAAGTTTGTGCCAATACGGGTATTTTTACAGGTGAAGATGTGATATCTATGATCCTTGCCGGTGCAGATGCCGTACAGATTGTCAGCACGATCTACAAAAACGGGATCGGGCAGATCAGCACTATCCTGAATGAGATGGAAACCTGGATGAAGAAGAAAAATTATAAAACACCGGATGAATTCAGAGGTAAGCTTTCCAATAAAACACTGAAGGACCCATTTACCTACAAGCGTGCCCAATATGTCGATATCCTGATGAGGTCTGAGGAAATCTTTAAAAAATATCCTCTAATTTAATACCGGATATCGAATATCGTTTTTTCGCAATTCTCAGTTCGAAAATCAATTCATCACTCGGCACTCAGCCAGTGCCAATAGCACTGACTGCAAAGTCATACCCTGCTTTCAAAGCATCAATATTGAGCTTCACTATTTCTTCACCTTTTCGTCCGAAGATCGTCCTGACGGCATCATGGAAGATTTGTGTTTCCATACCGATAAATGGCAGTGCTGCACCGAGGATCACCATGTTAGCTGCTCTTTTGTTTCCCAGGTCTTTCGCAATTTCATCGGCATCAATAATGATATGTTGCGGCAATGACCTGATCTCCTTTATGATGTCGTCAAGCTCCGGGTAATTTTTTATGTTCACATGGGGTGTGCTGTTGGTGATCAGCCAGCCATTTTCAGCAAGCATGGAAACATAACGTAAACTTTCCATTGGTTCCACTGCAATGATCATATCTGCCTGTCCTCCCGGGATTAAATCTGATGCTACGGGTTTGTCAGACAGGCGCAGGTTTGAATGAACATCCCCGCCCCGCTGACTCATGCCATGTACTTCAGCCTGCTTTAGATAAAGGCCTTTTCCCAGGGCTGCAGTTCCGATAATGGCAGCAATCGACAAGATACCCTGTCCTCCTACACCTGCTAAAATGATATCCTTCTTCATAACTTTATTGAGTTGCCGATTTAACTTTATACTTTTCAGCCCTGATCCTGGCGGCAAGGGTCTGTATGCATTCCCTGCGTGGTATGACCACGGAAACTCCGTTATATTCGAGTTCTTTCTTGATCACGGCCATGTTTTCATCATGGTGTTTCTGTATCGGGTTCAATACGTGAATATGTTTTTCTTCTACTCCCAGCCCGGTACAAATGTCTTCTATCTTTCCGTGGGCATTGGAATTCTGTCCGCCGGTCATGGCGGTGGTTTCATTGTCGAGGATCATCACCGTAATAGGGCTTTTGCTGATCACAGCATCCAGGAGTCCTGTCATGCCTGAGTGGGTAAATGTAGAATCTCCGATAACTGCAACAGCTGGGACCAGGCCCGTATCGGCAGCTCCTTTAGCCATTGTGATTGACGCACCCATGTCGACACATGTGTCAATGGCTGTGAAGGGCTCCAGGGCACCCAGTGTGTAACATCCAATGTCGGAAAACACTCTTCCTTTGGCATATTTTTCAAGCGCTTCCGTCAGGGCATTATAAGAATAGATATGTGGACAACCCTTGCAAAGGGAAGGAGGCCTGCCTACAACATTGCCGGAGGGTTCCCTTCCTTCAAAGAATGATATGCCGAATGCTTTTGCTACGATGCCGGGGTTCAATTCTCCATCCCTCGGTATGGTGCCGTCAAGGCGGCCATGAATGGTTTTGCCATTGTTCATAAATCCTCTCAGAGATTCTTCTACAAGAGGGTAGCCTTCCTCCAGGACCAGGACTTCATCACATTCTTTATAAATCTTCTCAATAAGTTTCCTGGGTAGTGGATATTGCCCGATCTTCAGGACGGGATGCGGAACTTTTTGTTCCGGGAAGTTTTCAATCAGGTAATTGTAAGCGATCCCGCAAGCGATAACACCTAATTTTTTGTCTTCGCTGTCAAAATATTTATTGAAAGCTGATTCTTCTGATTCCCTGATGAAAGAATCCTGGGTTCCCAGGAGCATTTTATATCTGCGACGTGCATTTCCAGGAAGAAGGATGAACTGATTCGATGTTTTGGGCAATCTCAGTTTATTCTGAGGACGTGTTTCACTACGTACAACGCCGGCGCGTGAATGTGCCAGGCGTGTGGTGATGCGCATCAGCACAGGAATTTCATATTTCTCAGAAAACTCGTAGGCGTAATGCACCATGTCATAAGCTTCTTGCTGGTTTGATGGTTCAAGGATAGGTATCATAGCGAAATTGCCGAAGAACCTTGAATCTTGTTCATTCTGAGAAGAATGCATTGAGGGGTCGTCGGCAGAAACTACCAGTAAACCACCGTTTGCACCTGTGATCGCGGAGTTGATGAAAGCATCGGCAGCTACATTTAGTCCAACATGTTTCATACATGTCATTCCCCTTTTTCCAATATAAGAAACACCCATGGCTGCTTCCATGGCCGTTTTCTCATTGGATGTCCAGCTGGCAATAATCTTGCCTTCTTTTACTTCTTTCGACCGTAGAACATATTCTGTGATCTCCGTGGAGGGTGTGCCGGGATATGCAAATAATCCTGACAAACCTGCATCGATCGCAGCCTGTGCAATCGCCTCATCCCCAAGTAATGGTAACTTGCTCATATAGGAAAATATTCTTGATAAATTAGGTGATTTGCTAAGATACAAAGCTAAAGAATTCTCATGTATTAACATGGTGTTAATAACTTCAATACTTAATTTATATTTATTATAAGTAATTTTGGATTAACTCAAATCTATGAACATTCTTGCCCACGCAATCCTATCAGGAGATGGTGATGAAATGCTTATTGGCAATTTCATTGCTGATGCTGTTAAAGGGAACCATTTAGAGCGGTTCAGCAAGGGGATCAAAAAGGGTATTTTGCTTCACCGGGAGATTGATACCTTTACAGATCATCATCCTGTATTTATCAGAAGCAAACACAGGATCAGCAAGAAATATGGTAAGTTTTCAGGGGTGATCATCGATATTTATTATGATCATTTCCTTGCTGTGGACTGGGACATTTATTCGAAGGTTGAACTGTCGGAATTTGCTCTGCATGTTTATAATCTGATGCTGAGTAATTATGCTATTCTTCCGGCAAGGTCAAAGCGTGTCTTACCCTATATGGTAATCCATAACTGGTTGGTTGGCTATTCGCGATTTAGTGACCTTCAATGGGTTTTCAACGGCATGTCGCGCAGAAGCCGCAAGTACAATTCAGGTATGGAAAGGGCAGTTGAAAGCCTCAGAGAACACTACTTGCCTTTCCATGATGACTTTAAAGAATTCTTCCCCGAAATGATTGCCCATGCAAAAAAGTTCAGGGAAGAATTAGGGGAATAAGATTTCTTTCGCTCCCTTTAAGATGTAATATCAGAAGCTTATCTGATAATCAGTTTTTTGGTTAGCTGCTTTCCGCTGCTACAACTGACATTTGCAAAATATATACCTGACGGCAGTTTGCTGATGTCTATCTTTTCAGATATTAACCCTCTTGTCACCTGAGGCACTTCCTTGCTTAGCATGACCTGGCCAATCTGATTAACAATGGATATTATTGTTTCATACTTTCCATTCGAAGTAAATTCTACAACGAGCTCTTCACTGGCCGGATTAGGGAAGACATTCAGCTTAGATAGCGGTCCGGAGTCAGCTTCAATGATCCCGGCTCCGGTTGTGGAATAAAAGCAACATGTATCCAATGAACCTGTGGAATTAGAAACCATAATATTAAACAAGGGTGTGGAGGATGAAGCTGAATACCATATATACTCGATCTTGCTGACTAACATAACCATCATAAAGGATCCTTGATGAAAGATTGAATCAATCTCTTCATTTGCCGTAGTGGTCCTTAAAACATTATTATAGGTTCCTGTTGGCAGAATGAGGGTTCCATATGAGTCGGCAGTGGCAACACTGATGGCACTTACCCTGACTTCGATGTTAGCCATCTCCACCGTAATAACACCCTTGTAAGTATCGGTAAATACATCGGTGTACGTAAAAGGGTATTCCATGAATTTCCTGCTGTCAGTGTATTTAGTAAGGCTGGCGTTTTGAACCACAAGCATTTGCATGCCAAGATAATAAAATCCTGTTTCATCAATCAGGCAATATGTAAAAATAGAATCATTCATGTTCAATGCAGTGTTAGCCGTTGGAAATTCATTTCCAGCCGGTGCATCGGAGGGGTCGATGACTGTTATCTGCCCGGCAGTCAGATTGTTCAATTGGGAGAAATCCCAACTTACATCAGCTCCGATTGGCAAATGCGACAGACCCTGAGGTGATACAAGCTGTATCTGGGATATATCACCAATTGTAGGGGCATTTTCAGGGTATTGCAATGTGGGCTGGGCCAGGATCACACCTGAAATTAATAAACAGCTTAAAAAAAGATAAAGATTTTTCATAATACCGGTTTTTAGATTCATATCAAAACCAAATATAGTGAATATTTATGGTGAATCAAAGAATTTTATTAGGTTTAGGGTGCAAGGGGAAGGGTGCAGGGTGCAGGGTACAGGGTGCAGGGGGAAGGATTCAGGGTTAGGGTACCCCGGTACCGGGATGTAAAATCACAGAGATCTTTCTGGTTCTGCATATTAAATTGCCATCCTTTATCGTTATATGTGAGATTACAAGAATAGAACAGGGCTAATGAGAAAATTATGGTTTCAAAGGTTGTAACAATTTTGAGTGTTCGGCGTCATATTAGTAGGTTTTGATGACAGGTCCCAGTATCCTGCACCCTGCACCCTGAACCTGATTTATTACCCTGATTAACGATAAATCGATCTAACTATGACCGATTATGGAAGTATGACGCTTGATGAGAAAGTATCATTTTTAAAGCAAGTAAGGATCTTTGCAGATACGGGGGAGGTGTTTCTTTTATCCCTGGCCACAGTATTGCAGGGAATAAAGGTAAAGCCCCAGCAAACGATCTTAAAAAAAGGCGAACCTGGCGATGCCATGTACATTGTTACATCCGGCACTGTAAGGATCCATGATGGCAGCCATGTGTTGTCACGCCTCACGGTGAATGATGTGTTCGGTGAATATGCACTAATTGATGAGGGCCCACGGTCTGCTTCAGTGACCACTGAGGAGGAGAGCTATTTTCTCCGCCTGCGGCGGGAAGACTTCGAAAACAGGATTGCTGATGACCCGGGCTTTGCAAGGGGCATCATGAAAGTTTTGATCCTACGGATGAGAAATATGAATGAGCTGGAGGAAAAACTGGCTAAGAGCTACATCAAGATCCAAAAACAAAAAGAGGCAATAGAAGAGCAAAACCAGAGCATTAAGGAAGCCAAAGATAAACTGGAGGAGCAAAACTTTGATCTGCTCAACCTGAATGAAGAGAAAAACCATTTGCTCAGTGTGGTGGTTCATGGGATGAAAAATCCGCTAACCAGCAGCCTCACAATGATCGACATGATGCTAAATGATCCTGATAAGGTATGCGAAGAGCATCGGGATTATGCTGAGATCATCCTGAATTCATTGCAAAGAATGAACAAAATGATCAATCAGGTCCTCGATATTAATGTGATTGAGTCAAAGGTTTACCAGTTAAATACCGAAAAGATCAATCTTAAAGATGTTGTAGAGAAGATCAGTAATATTTATAAGCATACGATTGAACAAAAAGATTTGAAGTTCCAGCTATCGCTTGAGGAATTGCATGCGGAGCTGAATGAAGTTTACATTCTGCAAATCGTAGACAACCTTGTTTCCAATGCAATAAAATATACACCTTCAGGGAAATCCCTGTCTGTTAAGCTGGGAAAGAAAAATAGTAAGGTTTTACTGGAAGTAAAGGATACAGGTATCGGAATCCCTAAACAGTTGATCCCCGGCATTTTTGATCAATACGAACGAAAAAAGCATCATTTGCAGCAACTTGACCCGGATACAGGCCTTGGGCTTGCTATTGTCAAAAAATATGTGGATGCTATGAATGGACGTGTATGGTGTGAAAGTGAACATGAAAAGGGGTCATCATTCTTTGTAGAATTCGACCTTTTATAGGTGTTAG
>JAGLYE010000086.1 GCA_023132505.1 Bacteroidales bacterium
GCGTGAGCCCTGCTGCCTACTCTATTTTAACCGGACAGTAGTGGTTCGGAGTTCGGAGTTCGGAGTTCGGAAATTCAAACTTTACTTATTCCTTATTCCTTAATTCTCTCTGCCTTTCCCCAATGCCCATTGCCCAACGCCTATTAATAAGGCACACCCCCGAAATTCCGGTAAATAATATACTCTACCAGGTACGGAGCACAATTCCTGGGATTATCATCTCCACCTCCTGCGAAATTGACCATGATTACACCACAGTTTTTACAGAATGGTGGATATATCATTAAATCTAGGTTAAGAGATGGGTTAATTCCATTAGCAGTCTCCCATAAAGTTTCAGCTGAAGCAACTCTTTCACCACTTGCAAAACATAAGTGAAATATATTATTGTAGGCTTCGTTATGCGCGAGATTTATACAATGTAAGATCTCTACTAATTTTGTATTATCGGATACCGTGTTCAGGCTGTAATGGTCCTGCACATAAAACCCAACATCGTTATAGATTTGATAATGACCTGTGGTGTTGTCCGGCCAGCTTGTATAAATGCCAAAATCAGCCCCCGAAGGTTTCTGGAATCGCCTGACAATATATATTTTCCCTCTTGCCTCTCCCAGGGTGGGTACTCTATCTTCCAGGAAAAAATGATGCAATCCGCGGTCCTTCATCTTGTTATAAACAGCTCCGCCAAAGTCATGATTACTGGCACTTGAGTGTTCCTGTTTGATCATTAGAATAACAACCTCACTTGGGTGTTCGTTCAGAAAATCTACTGACCAGTTCAAAACATCCTTAAAGTTCTTATGAAGGTCATATTTAGCATGGTGTAAAGTGAGATCACCACCATCATAAGCTAAGCGGATATCGAACCACCGGACACCCAGTTTTAATTGGTTAGGAATCCCAAAATCATGGCAGATCACATAATGCCACTCAGGCCAACCAACTTTTGAAGAATGTTTATCTGAGCCGGAATCATGAGTACCCGGTATGGTAATCTGGTTAAGGGATATTCCATCGTCCACATGGGCCATCCAAGAATTATTTGTATATGGTAAATCATGATCTGAATCAGAGATTTGGGGGTTTGGTAAATCGGAAGATGGTTCGGAATCTTCTTTCTTACAGGCACTGATTATTAATGATACAACAACTAGTACACCTAAAATGGCAATTAAACTTTTCTTAATCATGGTTTCTTTTTTAGTTAACACGATTAATAATACTGTAATTAATACTGATAATACAATTATACAACACAAATATAGGAAAATATTTAAATAGGAAGATTTATTGGAATATACATTTTACCATCGTGGAACGAATGGTCTGTTGTAAGGGTTGTAAATACCGCCACGGTAAGGATTATTTCCTTCATAGATCTCGGCACCGATATCAATCATCATGTTCTCTGTTGGCATCAGACGCAGGTTCATCATCACGCCTTTGCCATCATAACCCGGCCGAAAAGCATTTTCAGGCCCGTCGTTACCAATAGAGAATTCTTTATATGCTGTCCCGGAAAGGACTACCTTCGGGCTGATCATATAATCGCCGCTCACATAAAGCATGCCCTGGGTGATATTGCCACTGTAACGGTTTATGCCATATGGTGAGTATAGCAGGGTATTCCCATATTCAGTGTTTGCCACACTTATACCACCCCGGATGGTCAGGCGATTATTTAGCCGGTATCTGATCTCCGGCGACACCATGGTCGAGAATGAAAAGCCCTTATTGAAGTCTGTGGAAAAGGATGTCCCCAACTGAACACCAACATCCATCTTTTTGTCAGTTGTGTAAGAGACCGGAGTGCTCAGGCCACCAAAGCCTCCGGGAGAATACATGGGGTTATACCTGTTGTAGAGACTGCCGTCATAAAAAGGATCCTCCTGCGCAAATGCCAGCAGGCTTGTGATCATCATCAGAATGAATGGAAGGACCCTTTTCATATTACAATATTAATGTTTTCTCCTGAAATATTAACAACTTAATAGCTTTCGACTATACAACAGCCTACAGCCTAACGCCTACAGCCCAACGCCCATAGCCCAACGCCTAACACCCAACGCCTAACATTTAACACCTAACACCTAAAACAACTATCATGCCCTGTGTTCGATCAGACGGTAATAAGTCTGCTTATCTGTGATATCCATTCGTATTATATCAAGCAAAATAAAATTAATAAGGATCTTTTCTGCCATAAAGCGTGGGATGCCGGCAATTTTGCTGAATCCCGACAGGGTAATAAATTCGTTTTCCAGCAGAAAATGCATCAATACCTCTTCCTGCTCACGATAGCGCATCTTCACGGCAGTCTCGTTTTTTTGATGTTTCCAAACCTGCAATAAAACCTTGTTCGCAAGCAGGTTCTGATCGTCCACTCTTACAAATACCTTCCAGCCCCCATCCTTATCAGGGGCATAATGTGGCTTTAGCGGACTCTTCTCAACGATTACCTCCAGTACCAGCTTTCCTTCAATTTTCCATTCCCTGGTGTTGAAATTGATCTCTGGTTTGCAATACATGGTGGCAGCACCTTCAACCATGTAATACTCTTCCTCTGACCTGACTCCGGCGATGATCCCATTGTCCTTCACACCAACGAGTAATCTTCCGCCCTTAGTATTTGCAAAGGCAACAAGCGACCTTGCAATCTTTTTCGAATCTGATATCTCAAACTTAAAGTCAAGCTGCTGATGTTCGCCCTGGGCGATAAGATCTTTGATATAATTGTTCACTGGAATAAGCGTTCATTGTTCAGTATCAGGCTGAAGGAACAATCCTCATGGACTATTTAAATGTAAAATTATCCTTAGCGGTAGTTTTTTCGCAATAACGGCATTGTAATTTTACATCTTTCTTATCGATCACCGTAAAATGTGTAACTACATCCTCATGGTTGGTGATACAGTTCGGGTTTACGCATTTCACGAATTCATCCACGCTGTCAGGGATCAAAACGTTCTTTTTTTTGGTAACTTTATAATTCCTGATCTCGATGATTGTTGCTGTTGGGGCAACAAGGGCGATCTTATTTGCATCCCTGGGATCAAAAAACCTGTTACTTACTTTGATGATCCCTTTTTTGCCATATTTCTGGCTGTCGAGGTTGGTGCCAAAGAGGATTTGATTGTCACACACATTCAGGCTTAGCATATGGATGACCTGGAATACGCTCTGGGTTGGGATATGATCGATGACAGTGCCATTTTCAATGGCGTTGACTTTTAGTTCTTTTCTTTCTTCCATGATAATTGGTTTTATGTTTTATACAACTCCAAGTATTGAAGCAAGCAGTGCCATCCTGACGAATACGCCATTCTTTGCCTGCTGGAAATAATAGGCCTGAGGGCTGTCGTCAACATCTTTATCAATTTCGTTTACCCTTGGAAGCGGGTGCAGGACCTTCATATTATCCCTGGCGTCAGCCAGCATGGAGAGCCTGAGGATATAGGCATCTTTCACTCGTTCATATTCGATTGGGTCAGCGAAACGCTCTTTTTGAATTCTGGTCATGTAGAGGATATCAACCAAGGGGATGACTTCGTTCATTTCGGTATACTGATGATAAGTATGATTATTGTCTTTAATGTGTTGCTTAACATAGCTTGGCAATTTCAGCTCGGTAGGTGATACCAGGTGGAAGGTGGTATTGAACTGACATAAGGCCATTACCAGTGAATGTACAGTGCGCCCATATTTAAGATCTCCGACAAATGCAATGTTCAGGTTATCCAGTTTCCCCTGTGTCTTCATAATAGAATACATGTCGAGCAAGGTTTGGGTAGGATGTTGGTGGGCACCGTCGCCAGCATTGATGATTGGCACCGGTGCTACTTCATCAGCGTATTTAGCACTTCCTTCCCTGGGGTGCCTCATAACAATGATGTCTGAATAATTTGAAACAGTGAGGATGGTATCTTTCAGGGTTTCCCCCTTTGATACGCTGGAGGAACTGGCTTCGCTGAATCCCACTATCTTGGCACTGAGCTGTGCTGCAGCACTTTCAAAACTCAGTCTTGTTCGTGTAGAGGGTTCGAAAAATAAAGATGCAACAACATGGTTCTCCAGTATCTTTTGTCTGGGGTTTTTCTCAAATTCAGCGGCTAATTCCAGAATCTTGATCTGTTCTTCGATGGTGTAATCACTGATGGATACCAGGCTTCTGTTTTTCATAAGCAATGTATTATTATTGTTCAAAATTAACCATTAAAAATCCCCTCGAAGAATCATATTTACAAAAGCTATCCAAAATTATTAACAATTTATACGGGCTTAGTATTTGTATTATTAACTAATTGAGTACTCGTCCCAGCTTTTGATCGTAATATCTTCCATTGTATATCTGCAAAAAGCAATGATGAATGCACTTGCCAGCCTGGCATTTGTGATTAAAGGTATATTATGGTCCACCGCTGCCCTCCGGATGTGATAATCATTGTTTAGTTCATCTTTTGTCAGGTCTTTTGGTATATTTATGACAAGGTCGATCTTATGCTCCTTGATATAATCCAGGGTGTTTGGCGTATTTCCGGAATCAGGCCAGTGGAGGATAGTTGCATCAATATCATGATTTCTGAGAAAATCGGCAGTCCCCCTGGTGGCATAGAGTTGATAGCCGTTTTCATCCAAAAGTTTAGCACTGTTAAGCAAATCTATCTTGGAACGGACCGGGCCGGTACTCAAAAGAATGTTCTTCTTAGGGATCTCATAGCCCACCGATAGCATGGATTTTAGTATGGCTTCATAATAATCCTCCCCAATACAACCTACTTCCCCTGTTGATGACATATCGACACCCAGTACAGGATCAGCCTTTGCCAGTCTGGAGAACGAAAATTGTGATGCCTTAACGCCAATATACTCCAGGTCGAACAATGACTTATCAGGTTTCTTAACCGGGACATCCAGCATGATCTTCGTAGCGAGGTCAATGAAGTTTGTTTTCAAAACTTTTGATACGAAAGGAAAACTTCTTGATGCACGAAGGTTACATTCAATAACTTTGATGTCATTGTCGCGGGCCAGGTACTGAATATTGAAAGGCCCGCAGATATTTAGTTCTTCAGCGATTTTATTGGTGATCTTTTTTATCCGGCGGATGGTTTCCACATAAACTTTCTGGGGCGGAAACATCATGGTGGCATCTCCGGAGTGGACACCGGCAAATTCAATATGTTCAGAGATTGCATATGCGATTACCCTTCCCTTTTCAGCTACAGCATCCATCTCAATTTCTTTGGTGTTTTCCATGAAACGGGATACGACTACGGGATATTTTTTCGAAACATTTGCCGCAAGCTCCAGGAAATGCTCCAGTTCCTCGGGATTCGAAACAATATTCATTGCAGCCCCCGACAACACATAAGAGGGCCTTACAATAACAGGGAAACCGACTTTTTCGGTAAAACTGAAGATATCTTTTACGCTGCTAAGCTCCTTCCATTCAGGCTGGTCAACCTTTAGGTCGTCAAGCATTTTTGAGAACTTAAACCTGTTTTCTGCACGGTCGATGGAAGTGGGTGAAGTCCCTAGTATTTTAACATCTTGTTTGTGCAGCCTTATTGAGAGGTTGTTGGGAATTTGCCCTCCAACTGATACAATAACGCCCCCCGGCTTTTCAAGATCAATAATGTCAAGGGTCCTTTCAAAAGAAAGCTCATCGAAATAGAGACGGTCGCAGATATCATAATCGGTGCTAACCGTTTCAGGATTGTAATTGATCATTACTGAGCGGTAGCCTTCTCTCTTCACAGTTTCGAGGGCATTCACACTGCACCAGTCAAATTCCACACTGCTGCCGATCCTGTATGCGCCGGATCCCAGGACGATAATTGAACGTTGGTCATTCTCAAAGCTTATGTCATTGGTTTCCCCATTATATGTGAGGTATAGGTAATTTGTTAATGCAGGATATTCGGCCGCCAGCGTGTCGATTTGTTTAACAACCGGCTTAATATTATTTTGCTGGCGGTGTTCCCTTATGGCCAGGATCTCATCATCGGTGCCGGCAAATTTGGTTTTATACAAGGAGCGTGCAATTTGGAAATCAGAAAAACCTGTCTGTTTTGCCTTTTTAAGGATATGGAGAGGCAAGTCTTTAATTTCAGAGAATTGCTCCAATTGCCCGTTTAGGACATGGATATTGTGGAGTTTCTCCAGGAACCATCTGTCGATCTTCGTTTCCTTAAAGATATCTTCGACAGACCAGCCTTCTTGCATTGCCTGGCTGATCACGAAAATTCGCATATCTGTTGGCTGTGACAGGCCTTTTTCGAAATCTTGTATTTCGATATCCTTGTTGCCGACAAAGCCATGCATTGCCTGGCCGATCATGCGGAGCCCTTTCTGAATAGCTTCTTCAAATGATCTTCCAATGGCCATTACCTCCCCAACACTTTTCATGCTGCTGCCGATCTCTTTTGATACCCCGAGGAATTTGTTGAGGTCCCATCTTGGGATCTTGCACACGATATAGTCAAGGGAAGGTTCAAAGAATGCAGAGGTGGTTTTTGTAACGGCATTTTTAATATCCGGCAGGGCAAAGCCAAGTGCAAGCTTTGC
>JAGLYE010000087.1 GCA_023132505.1 Bacteroidales bacterium
CGATAAGAAATGATGGAAACTGATATCAAGGCACTCAACGACCGTATTCAGAAGGAAAGTGCATTCGTTGACATGCTGAGCATGGAAATGCACAAGGTGATCATTGGCCAGAAACAAATGATCGAAAGGCTGATGATCGGATTGCTCTCCAACGGACATATCCTGCTGGAAGGGGTTCCGGGACTTGCCAAAACACTTGCGATCACTTCGCTTGCCAGGTCTATAGATGCTAAATTCAGCAGGATACAATTCACCCCCGACCTCTTACCTGCCGACCTCATTGGCACACTCATATACAGCCAGAAGAAAGAGGAGTTTGTGGTCCGCAAGGGGCCCATATTTGCCAACTTCATCCTGGCTGACGAGATCAACCGCTCACCGGCCAAGGTGCAAAGTGCATTGCTTGAAGCCATGCAGGAACGCCAGGTAACCATCGGGGATACTACATACCCGCTGGAAGAACCGTTCCTGGTGCTGGCCACACAGAACCCGATCGAACAGGAAGGGACCTATCCCCTGCCCGAAGCACAGGTTGACAGGTTCATGCTCAAGATCGTGATTGGCTACCCGGACAAAGAAGAAGAAAAGCTGATACTACGGCAAAACATAAAAGGTACTTTTCCTGAAACCTCAAGGATACTCAAACCGGAGGACATCACGAAGGCACGCAATATTGTCAGGGAAGTATACCTCGACGAAAAGATCGAGAACTATATCACCGATATCGTATTTTCCTCCAGGTTCCCTGCCGAATACAAGCTGGAACGCTTCGAGTCCATGATCAATTTCGGGGCATCACCGCGTGCAAGCATCAACCTTGCACTGGCTGCCAAGGCTTTCGCATTCATCAAACGCCGTGGTTATGTGATCCCTGAAGACATCAGGGCCGTTGCCCATGATGTGCTCCGCCACAGGATCGGGCTCACCTATGAGGCCGAAGCAGAAAACATCACTTCGGAAGACATCATCAGTGAGATCCTGAACACGGTTGAAGTACCGTAGGCAAGGATACTATCATCAGTCATTAAACCTAAACCTTACAGGAATTGGGAACAAGTGATATCATAAAAAAAGTAAGGAAGATAGAGATCAAGGCCCGTGGTCTGTCGAACCAGATCTTCACCGGGCACTACCACAGCGCCTTCAAGGGACGTGGTATGACATTCAGTGAGGTGAGGGAATACCAGTACGGGGACGATATCCGTAATATCGACTGGAATGTAACCGCCCGCTTTAACCATCCTTTTATTAAGATTTTTGAAGAAGAGAGGGAACTGACCGTAATGCTTCTTATTGATGTCAGCGGATCAAATGAGTATGGCAGCCGTGAACAATTCAAAGAAGACCAGATGACAGAGATCGCTGCAGTACTCGCATTCTCTGCCATCAACAATAACGATAAGGTGGGCGTGATCTTCTTCAGTGATAAGGTAGAAAAATTCATCCCCCCAAAAAAAGGGAGAAGCCATATTTTGAGGATCATCCGGGAGCTGATCGATTTCAGGCCGGAAAGCCAGAAGACCGACCTGGCAGAGGCACTCAGATACCTGACCAATGCAATCAAAAAACGTTGCACAGCTTTTATCATCTCTGATTTCCTGGATACCGGATTTGATGAGGCCCTGCGCATCGCCGGCAATAAGCATGATGTGGTAGCCCTTAGGATTTACGATGAAAGTGAGGCCAGACTTCCTAATATCGGATTGGTAAAGGTCTTCAATAAAGAAACAGCTAAACACTCCTGGGTTGACACAGCATCCGCCCGGGCGCGGAGCAACTACAATGAATGGTGGCGAATACAGGAGAAATACCTGGATGAGCTGTTCAAACGCAGCGGAATCGATTATGTCATCGTCAGTACTAACCAGGATTATGTAAAGCCGCTTGTCGGCCTGTTTAAAGTCAGGGAGTCGAGGATGTAAAATGAAGATCAAGGGAATTTTTTACATATTATCTTTTGTTGCCCTTTTCGCAGGCAACATTCGCGCACAGGATGTGTCTGCCAGTGCCCGCTTTGACACTACTGATATTCTTATCGGTGACCAGATCAAGTTAAATATAAGCTTTACCATGCCCCTGGATTACAGGGTTATCTGGCCTTTCTACCAGGATACACTGACACGTAATATTGAGATCATCAGCATGACAGCGGTTGATACCATGATCAATGAGTCAGAGAACCTGGTTGATATGGTTCAATCCATCACCATCACTGCTTTCGATTCGGGTTATTATTACATCCCCCCATTGAAATTCCACTATCAGCCCATTGATGATACCGCATTTAGTGAGGCCACAACCATCCCCCTTTACCTGCGGGTGCACACTATGGAGGTAGATACTTCCCAGGCGATCAGGGCCATCAAGCCCCCGCTGGGTGCGCCATTGACTTTCAGGGAAATCCTGCCCTGGCTGCTGATTGCCCTGGCTGTTGCAGCCATAGCTTTCATCGTTATTTACATCATAAGGAGAAGGAAGAAAAACCAGCCACTATTCAGGATCAGGCCTAAGTTGATCCTCCCCCCTCATGTGGTAGCTATGAACGGGCTGGAAAGCCTGAAAGGGAAGAAGCTCTGGCAGGCCGGGAAAGTAAAGGATTATTATACCGAATTAACGGATATTGTCAGGGTCTATATTGAGGATAGGTTTGGCGTTCAGGCCGTGGAGATGTGCACAGATGAGATTCTGGATGGGATGAAAAGCACCGATACCGACAGGAAATCAATTGATAATCTTACTCGGACACTGATCCTGGCCGACCTGGTAAAATTTGCGAAAGAGAAACCCCTGCCTCTTGATAATGACAACTGCATGATCAATACCATCGACTTCGTGAAGGAAACCAGAAGCGAGCGTGAAATAGAAGAAATACTGGAAAAAATAAAAATTACAAAAGAGGATAGCGAATCTGTTAATAATGGGTCCTCCTTCGCCGAGGCTTCGGAGGACAAGGAATAATGTACGCTGATATCACATTTGCAAACCCGGGGTTCTTATACCTGCTTTTCCTCCTGCCATTGCTGGGGGGCTGGTACTGGTATAAGCTGCTGAACAATGATCCGGGACTGCAGTTGTCGTCTACATCAGGTTTCTCAGCAACAAAACGCAGCTGGAGACAGTACCTTATCCATTCTTTGTTCGCTTTCAGACTGCTGGCCATTGCACTTCTAATTGTTGCACTGGCACGGCCACAGTCGACTTCCCGGTCAAGGGATGTCACCATTGAAGGAATTGACATAATAATGGCCATGGACGTTTCGAGCAGTATGCTAGCCCAGGATCTCCGTCCCGACAGGCTTGAGGCTGCCAAAGATGTAGCTTCGGAATTTATTGCCGGGCGGCCGGATGACCGGATCGGATTGGTCATTTTCAGCGGGGAATCCTTTACCCAATCGCCACTTACCAGCGACCACAGTATGATAAGAAACCTGTTCAAAGATATTAAGAGCGGCATGATCGAGGATGGCACTGCAATTGGCGACGGGCTTGCTACATCAATCAACAGGCTGAAAGATAGCGATGCAATCAGCAAGGTGATCATACTGATAACCGACGGGGTAAACAACTCAGGCTCTATTGACCCTCTCTCCGCTGCTGAAATAGCAAAGATGTATGGCCTCAGGATCTATACTATCGGTGTAGGCACCATGGGGGTTGCCCGCTATCCGGTACAGACACCCTTTGGCATACAGTATCAGAAAATGGAAGTTAAGATCGATGAAGATATCCTGCAGCAGGTAGCTGAGGTAACAGGAGGACAATATTTTCGTGCCACCAGCAACCGCAAGCTCAAGGAAGTATATGCAGAGATTGACCAACTTGAGAAATCCAAGATCGACGTGACTGAATTTAGCCGTAAACACGAAGAATTTCTAATGCTGGCATTGCTGGCACTGGCATTCTTTGCATTGGAAATATTATTAAGAAATTCTGTCTTCAGGACAATACCATAATTGAATGATAAGGTTTGAACACATAGAATACTTATACTTGCTGCTGGGGATCCCGGTCTTCACCATCCTTTTCACATTTGGCCTGTACATGCGGAATGTTTTATTGAAAAGACTGGGCGACCTGAGCATCCTAAACCGTTTAATCCCGGATGCATCTAAGGAAAAGGTGATCCTGAAGTTCATTATCCTTAATATAGCATATATCTTTCTTGTTATCGGCATTGCAAACCCACAAACCGGGTCCAAGCTTGAAAAAATCCAGCGCAAGGGGATCGACCTGGTCGTTGCGCTTGACATCTCAAACAGCATGCTTGCGCAAGATATCAAGCCGGATCGTTTAACACGTGCAAAGCAAGCACTGTTCAAACTCATCGACCGGCTGCAGGGAGACAGGGTAGGGATCGTAATTTTTGCAGGGAAGGCTTATACTCAGCTACCCATCACCACCGACTATGCAGCTGCTAAGATGTTCGTATCGACCATCTCCCCAAAAGATATCCCTTCGCAGGGCACAGCCATTGGCGAAGCCATCATACTCAGCACAAGCTCATTTGATGAAAGTAACCACAGCAAAGCCATTATCATCATCACTGATGGTGAAAACCATGAAGGAAATGCAATAGAGGCCGCAACGGCTGCCAGTGAATTAGGGATCAGGGTATATACAATAGGAATGGGGCTTCCGGACGGAAACCCGATACCAATCATAAATAGCTATGGCCAGCAAATCGGCTTCAAGAAAGACCGCGAAGGAAACATCATCATCACCAAATTGAATGAGGTCATGCTACAGCAAATCGCTGCTGCAGGCAATGGAGATTATGTCAGGGCCAATAACACACAGGCCGGGTTGAACAAAATATTTAAGAAGATTAATGCGTTGGAAAAAAGTGAGATAGAAACCAGGATGTTCACAGACTACAATGACCAGTTCCAGTATTTTATTGGTTTCGGGCTGTTGCTGATTTTCCTTGAGTTTTTTATTTTTGACAGGAAAACGAAGTGGGCAACAAGAATCAGGCTTTTTGAGAAAACTAATAAGGCATAAGTAAAATGCTATATATCAAACACATACCAATAACATTTATCCTGCTTTTCGTGCTGGGAACTCTTTATGCACAGCGTGAGAATAAGTATATCCGAAGGGGTAACAGTGATTTTGACGAGAAGAATTACTCTGAAGCAGGAAAAAATTATTTCAGGTCGCTGAGTAAGGGAGGAAATACCTATAAAGGCCTGTTCAACCTCGGGGATGTGTATTATGAGCAGAAAGACTATGGCCAGGCGGGGATGTTATTTGATTCTGTAGCCAGGCTGCAAGTTGATGAGGATACCAGGAGCAAGGCTTTTTACAACCTGGGCAACACTTTATTAAGTGCTTCCCTGGAATCAGATACCGTAGCTGCCGAAGCGCTTCCGCTAAGCATAGCATCCTATAAAGAAGCCTTACGCTTAAATCCGGTTGACACGGCTGCGAAATATAATCTTGCATATGCCCAACTTCTGTTAAACGATCAACAACAAAACCAGCAGCAAAACCAGCAGCAGAACCAGGACCAGGACCAGAATCAGGATCAGAAAGATCAGGATCAGAAGGACCAGGACCAGGATCAGGAAGACAAGGAAGATCAGCAGGATCAACAAAAACAGGATCAGCAGCAGGATCAGCAACAAGGCGATCAGCAGCAATCTCAGCAACAGCAGCAACCCAGGCAGATATCGAAAGAAGATGCAGAACGCATGCTGGAAGCCATGAAAAATGATGAAAAGAAAACATTGGAGAAAGTGAAAATGGGGAAAGTTAAAGGGAAGGTGGTAAAGAGTGAAAAAGACTGGTAAGAAAAACATAAGCCAAACCAGAGATATGAACAAATACTTGTTATCGGCCTTAGTGATGATGATCCTCATCATTCCGGGTGTTTCAGCTGATGAGATCAAGCTAACGGCATCGGCAAGGAACATTGTTTCGGTTGGTGACAGGTTTCAGCTCACATACACCGTTAATGCTCATGGCGGGCAGTTCAGTGGGCCCAGGATCAAGGATTTCAGGGTACTGTCAGGACCCAACATCTCTACCAGCCAGAGCTACCAGGTAATCAACGGGAAGATGTCCCGATCCATTACTGCAAGCTATGTATACTATCTCCAGGCATTTAAAGAAGGTAAGTTCGAAATTCCGGCTGCAAGCATTTCAATCGATGGTAAAACGATCAGTTCGAATCCATTGAGCATAGAAGTCCTAAAAGGTAATGCACCACCTGCAACGGTCCCGAAAAACCAGCAGGGTACGAATGCATCAGGCAATACCGGCCAGACTTCAGGGCAGGTTGATGTCGGCGATGATGTTTTCCTAAAAGCATTTATCAGTAATAAAAACCCTTACCAGGGCGAACAGCTTCTCGTCACCTATAAGATATATACAGCCAATGTGCCGATTTCTGATATTGACATTGAGAACCTGGCTTCATTTCCCGGTTTCTGGTCAACAAACCTAACGGATGCCAGGCAACAGATCCAGCCTGAACAGGAGATCATCAATGGCCGTGAATACCTGACCGGCGTGCTATACCAGGCGGCCTTATTCCCACAAAAATCGGGAAAGAT
>JAGLYE010000088.1 GCA_023132505.1 Bacteroidales bacterium
CTTCATTCATGCTGAATCTCACTTTCCATTACGCTTAGCCTGGTGATCACTTCTTCATAGATTTCATTGAGTGTTTCAAGGTCTTGTTTGTAATAGGCCATACTGCTGTCGAATTGTTCAGAGCTGACTTCATGTTGTGTGAATATGGCATAATAGTATGCTTCCCTGGCCTCTCCGATCTCATGTCCCAGGTTTTGTTTTTGTCTAAGGGCAGACTCTGCCACTTCAACATCTGCCAGGATGATTATTATTTTGTCCTTTTCGATGAGGTTATCAGGTTTGGATATCTTCGTCTCATCATGTGTCGGATAGCATGAGGTCAGTAATAATAGGCAGATGATCAGTGAAAAATGTTTTTTCATGTGGTGAAACAAATTAGTTACCAACATCAGACATGAATTTTATACGCATCATTCGGATTTCTTCTTCTGAGAACTCATCCTCACCAAGTTCCTCCAGGGCTTCTTCAATAGAATCGGATTTAGCTTCACTGAAATATTCATATATCTCCTCCTGATGGTATTCGTCAATATGTTCAGTGATATAATAATTGATGTCGATCTTTGTTCCGGAAGAAACAATACGTTCAATTTCAGCCAGAAGATTGCTCAGACTGAGACTTTTTGCATCGGCAAGGTCGTTAAGGGAGATCTTCCGGTCGATATTAGTAATGATAAAAACTTTCAGCCCTGACTTATTCACCACCGATTTGACCACCATGTCGTTGGGCCGGATAATGTCGTTCTCTTCAACATATAGTGCTATCAGTTCCAGAAAAGGCTTGCCATATTTATGAGCTTTTCCGACTCCAACACCCGTAATATGTTGAAGTTCTTCCTCTTTCACCGGATATTGAATAGACATATCCTCCAGTGAAGGATCCTGAAAGATGACGAACGGAGGCAGTTTTTCTTTCTTTGAGATGTCCTTTCGCAAGTCTTTGAGCATGGCGAACAGGATCTTATCTGCAGTGCTTATTTTATGGCTGGCAAATGCTTCATCATCCTCATTCTCATAATCATGATCCTGTGCAAGCATTATTGAATAAGGTTCTTTGATGAAGTCTTTACCTTCCTTGCTGATCTTCAGGAGACCATAATTATCAATGTCTTTTATGAGCAGCTTCCTTATAAGGGCTTGCTTAATGACAGCATTCCAGTATTTTTCATCACTGTCGGCACCCTTACCGTAGATATCCAGCTGGTTGTGCTTATAGGATTTTACGGCAGCAGTGTTTTTCCCGATCAGCACATTGGCAATATGTTTGGATTTGAACAGTTGGTTCATGGATACCACCGCTTCAAGTACTGTTTTAATGTCGGGGCTGGCCTCTGATTTTTTCTTGGGATGCAGGCAATTGTCACAGGCGCCACAGCTTTCCTTACTGTATAGCTCTCCGAAATAATGCAGTAGCAGTTTATGCCTGCATTCGGCTGATTCTGCGTAGGACACTGTTTCCTGAAGCAGTTCTTTGGCAATCTCCTGTTCTGCCACAGGCTTTCCCTTCATGAACTTTTCAAGCTTCACAATATCGTCATAGGTGTAAAATGCGATACAGTTTCCCTCACCGTCATCACGGCCGGCCCTACCGGTTTCCTGATAATAGCTTTCAATGCTTTTAGGGATATCGTGGTGAATGACAAACCTGACATCCGGTTTATCGATACCCATGCCAAAGGCAATGGTGGCTACGATGACATCCACTTCCTCCATCAGGAATTTATCCTGGTTGGTTTTCCTTGTTATCGAATCAAGGCCCGCATGGTATGGCAAAGCCCGGATGCCGTTTACCTGGAAGGCATTGGCAAGTTCTTCTACTTTTTTTCTGCTCAGGCAGTAAACGATCCCTGATTTACCCTGCTGGCCCTTGATATACCTGATAATGTCGTGGATCACATTTTTGGTTTTTGGCCTGATCTCGTAATACAGGTTTGGCCTGTCGAAAGATGATATATAAACCTTGGCATCAAGGATCTCAAGGTTTTTCTGGATATCGTGCTGCACTTTTGGGGTGGCAGTTGCCGTAAGCGCCATTACCGGGACCTTCTGCCCGATGGTATTGATAATGGGTCGCAGCCTTCTGTATTCCGGCCTGAAATCATGCCCCCATTCCGAAATGCAGTGCGCTTCATCGATGGCATAAAAGGAAATTTTAATGCTTTTGAGGAATTCAATATTGTCTTCCTTGGTTAGTGATTCCGGTGCAACATATAATAATTTGGTCTTTTTCTCTACCAGGTCGGTTTTTACCTGGGTCAACTCAGCCTTCGACAGCGATGAATTCATTACATGTGCAATGCCTTCGTCAGCACCAAAGTTTCTTATGGTGTCAACCTGGTTTTTCATCAGGGCGATGAGAGGGGATATGATAATGGCAGTGCCGTCTTTTATCAGGGCAGGCAATTGATAACACATGGATTTACCTCCACCTGTAGGCATAATTACAAAAGTATCTATCCCATCAAGAACATTTTCTATAATTATTTCCTGATTTCCTTTAAAACTGTCAAACCCAAATATTTTCTTCAACAATCTGCGCAGGGAGTATCCCGTAGTCTCAGCCATATTCTTCAAAACTTAAAAATCAATATCTTTGTAGGGCCAGAGTAAAAATTGTCAGGAATAATTAACCTTATAATTAAGCTAAAAATATTTTTCATTTTTGATTAAGTTTATAGCCTTTATTCCCGTTAAAACAAATATAAGCATAAAAGATATTTTTTGAAACAAAAATTATTAAAAAAGTGTTAATAAAATCAACAGAAGAGATCCGTAGCATTGCAATATCAACCATTGATAATGAGGTTACTGCAATTTCAGGCTTAAAAACCTCCATTAATAATGATTTTGTTGGATGTGTAGAAAGCATCTTTCAATCAGAAGGGAGGGTAATCCTGACGGGTATCGGGAAGAGTGCTAATATAGCCCAGAAGATCGTTTCAACCCTAAATTCAACAGGTACACAGGCTATTTTTATGCATGCAGCTGATGCGGTGCATGGCGACCTGGGCATCATCCGTGAGGATGATATAATCATATGCTTGTCGAAAAGCGGGGAAACACCAGAAATTAAAGTTTTGGTACCCTTGCTGAAAAACGGGAAGAACACATTGATCGCCATGGTTGGCAATATCAATTCATATCTGGCAAAACAGGCTGACCTGGTTCTGGATACAACGGTTGAAAAGGAAGCATGCCCGAATAACCTTGTCCCGACAGCAAGCACCACTGCCCAGTTGGTTATGGGCGATGCCCTTGCCATGGCCCTGTTGTCATGCCATGGGTTCACATCAAAGGATTTTGCGCGTTTCCATCCGGGAGGGTCTCTCGGGAAAAGGATGTACCTGAAGGTTTCGGATTTGTATAAAAGCAATGAAAAACCTTTTGTTGATCCAGCTGATAATGTGAAAACCGTTATCATGGAAATCTCATCCAAACGCCTGGGTGCTGCCGCTGTGCTGGAAGAAGGTAAGCTTATTGGGTTCATCACAGATGGAGATTTGCGAAGAATGCTGGAGCAAAAAGCCGATATTGATAAGCTGACTGCTACCGACATCATGACTGCCAATCCCCGGACGATAGACGAAGATGAACTCGTAGTGAATGCCCTGGAGGTGATGCGTGAAAATAAAATTACCCAGCTTCCCGTTTTGAAAAATGGGGAATATGTCGGAGTGGTGCACATGCATGATATCATAAAGGAAGGGATCATTTGATTAAACAGCTGTGAGCAACGAGGAGCTCATGGAAATTTTTGGTGTTGCAAACCTTGTAGGCGGAACAATAGTAATACCCCATACACGCAGGGCCCTTGAGTTTTGGGAGGATTTACAATCAGTCTAGCAATAAACGAATTATTAAGGCCTGCTTACATTGTACGGCATAGTATCCGGGAAATGAAACATCAGTTACATTTGCGTCTTATATTTTTCCTGCTGATACTGGTGGTATCCATGTTGCCGGGCCATGCCCAGGTTACTAAGATCATGGGTACTGTTATCAATGCAGTAACTGGCGAACCGATCCCATTTGTCAATTTATATTTTGAAGGAACCTCCATAGGTGCCACTTCCGGCTTTGAAGGCCAATATGCCATCGAAACATTCTCGCCGGGTGATTCCCTTACCGCTTCCTATGTGGGATATATTTCCAAAAGCACGAAAATAACACCAAAGATCTTCCAGAGAGTAGATTTTGCATTGGAACCCGATAATATCCTTCTGGAGGAGGTGGTTATACTGCCCGGGGAAAACCCGGCAGAAGTATTGCTGAGGAAAGTTATTGAAAATAAGGAGATTAATAATAAAAAGGAGTTTGATGCCTTCGAGTATGAGGTTTATACCAAGGTGCAGTTCGATGCCAATAACATAACTGAAAGCCTGCAGGACAGAAAGCTTTTAAAGCCATTTAATTTTATCTTTAATTATATGGATACCTCTACCCTGAACGGGAAGGCTTACCTGCCTGTTTTCCTTTCGGAAACCATGTCGGAGATCTATTACCGCAGGAATCCAAAAGAGAACTTAGAGATTATAGTGGCCTCTAAGCTTTCCGGTGTGGAGAATGAAAGCATAACCCAATTCCTTGGGGACCTTAACTCCAACGTGAACATTTATGACAATTATATTACTTTGTTTCAAAAGAATTTTGTCTCTCCTATAGCCAATTTTGGCCTGTCATTCTATAAATACTATCTGGTTGATAGCATGTATATTAATAATCAATGGTGCTACCATCTGATGTTTAAGCCACGCCGTAAGCAGGAACTTACCTTTTCCGGGACATTCTGGGTCCATGACAGCACTTATGCCATTAAGCAGGTTGAAATGGAGATGGCCAGGGATATGAACCTGAACTTCGTGAGCGCCGGCATGATCCGCCAGGAATACAGCCTGATTGATGGTAAATATTGGATGCTGACCAAAGATTACCTGATGGGGGATTTCAACCTGACCAAAAAGTCTAGAACCATTGGAGTGTATGGACACAGGTCAACATCATCGAAGAACTTTGTGTTTAATGAGCCCAGGGACGATGATTTTTATAAGAGCCCGGTTAGTGTTATTGTGGAGGAGGATGCTATGGAAAAGGATGATCTATACTGGGGGATTGCCCGTCATGATAGCCTTACCAGCCGGGAAAAAGGGATCTATGAGATGATCGACTCCATTAAAAGCATACCCATTTTCGAAACTTACCTGGATCTTGGATATATGCTTATCAATGGTTATTATATATGGGGTAATTTTGAGTTGGGGCCATATTATAAATTGTTGAGCTTTAACGCTATTGAAGGGGCACGCTTCAGGTTGGGCGGGCAAACCAGCAATAAATTCAGCAACAAGCTTATGATCGATGGCCATATAGCATACGGAACTAAAGACCGGCGATTTAAATTTGGCCTGGGGTTTTTGTATATGCTAAACACGAATCCCCGCAGGGCCCTCAGCGGTTCTTATCTCTATGATATGGTGCAGCTGGGTCAAAGCCAGGATGCCTTTAGCCAGGAAAACTTCTTCGCTGTCTTCTTCAGGCGTAACCCGGCCAATAAGTTGTCGATGCTTGAGCGCTATAAAATCGCCTATGAACATGAATGGGTTCAGGGTTTCTCCAATACTTTTTCATTATCACACAGAAAGCTATTCCCCGTCGGTGATTCAAGGTTTATCGTTTATCCGGAGGAGGGTGTGGCAATGGTTGAGGACAACATCATTTCAACAGAAATTGGGATAAAGGCCCGCTGGGCCCATAAAGAGAGGTATATCCTGGGCGAGTTTACCAGAATCACCATTGGCACTAAGTACCCGATATTTGAAGTGCTCTACGGATATGGAATACCAAGTGTGTTTCGCAGTGAATATGAATATCACAGGCTGCAGCTCCAGATGAAGCAATGGTTTAATGTCTTTTCTATCGGATGGTCGAAATATATCCTGGAGGCAGGCAAAATATGGGGAATCCTGCCTTATCCGCTGCTGAAACTTCAACCGGCCAATGAAACCTTCTTGTTTGATGAGTTTGCCTATAATCTTATGAATTATTACGAATTTATTAACGACCAGTACATCAGCATTTATTATACGCATCATTTCGATGGTTTTTTTCTGAATCATGTCCCATTAATGAGAAAACTCAAATGGCGCGGAGTTATTCACGGAAGGGCTTTGCTGGGTTCAATGTCAAAAGAAAATGAGTCTTATTCAGAGTTCCCCGGCAAACAGATCGACATGACAATTCCATATTACGAGGCAGGAGTAGGAGTTGAAAATATTTTTAAATTCATCCGGGTGGATGTTATCTGGCGACTGAACTATCGGGATACGAATAATCCCAGAAATTTTGGAGTTTTTATTTCAGCAGCATTTTCTTTTTAATTAACTTTGATCTGGCTATGATATTAAGAACTGAAAACCTCGTCAAAAAATATGGCAAAAGGACGGTTGTCCGGGATGTCTCATTTCAAGTAAATCAGGGTGAGATCGTAGGCTTACTTGGGCCGAACGGAGCTGGGAAAACCA
>JAGLYE010000089.1 GCA_023132505.1 Bacteroidales bacterium
AAAAAGCCCTTTCGTCAAGAAAGAAATGGGTTTGTTCCTTGCCACCATATGCTACACAGGGTACCATCCCCAGCTTGCGGAGGTCCCTAGCATCTTTTTTCCCTACGTTCTCGCGAGGAGAACCGCTCAATGATACTATTTTCATGATTAATGAATTAAATGATTAGTTGATATAAATTAGAATTTAAATAATGAACTAATTGATTGGTTGCTTTCTACCCTGCCGATCACATCTGCAAAGAGGCGGGCAGTTGAAAGCACGGTGATCTTGTCTGACTGTTGCTTCATCGGGATGGTGTCGGAGACAACCACTTCAGTAAAAGATGAATTTTCAATACGCTCAAATGCTTGTCCTGAGAATACGGGGTGTGTACAGAAAGCCCTCACGCTTTTTGCACCATTGTCGACCATTAGCTGTGCCGCCCTGGTTATACTGCCGGCTGTGTCAATGATATCATCCACCAAAACAATGTTCCTGTCTTTCACATCACCCACGAGTGCCATCTTGCTTATTTCATTAGGCTTTGCCCTTTGTTTATAACAGATTACAAAGTCGGTGTTCATGATCTTGGCATAGGTCGCAGCCCTGCGTGTACCACCGGTATCCGGTGATGCCATAGTAAGGTTAGGCAGGTCCAGCGTCCTTAGATAAGGGATGAAGATGGATGATCCATACAGGTGGTCAACAGGGACATCGAAGAAACCCTGGATCTGATCGGCATGCAAATCGATGGTGATCAAGCGCGTTATCCCGGCTACGGCCAGCAAGTTGGCAACAAGCTTAGAAGCAATAGACACTCTTGGCTTATCTTTCCTGTCCTGGCGGGCAAATCCGAAATATGGGATCACAGCCACAATATTCCTGGCAGATGCCCTTCTTGCAGATTCAATCATCATTAGCAGCTCGAAAAGATTATCGCTGGGTGCAAAAGTCGATTGCACAATAAACACATCCCTGCCCCTGATATTCTCTTCAAAAGAAGGCTGGAATTCCCCGTCAGAAAACTTTGTAACGACCGATATGCCGAGCTCAATCCCAAATTCTGCGGCGATCTTCTCGGCCAGATAAGTGGATTCCCGGCCGGAAAAGATACTGACGAGATGCTTTTTTGACATAGGGCTGAAGTGTTTAAGGTTCTGAAAGTCTGTGCAAAAATAAGTGGAATAATCGATTCTTGCAAATGAATTTATTTAAGATACCAGATACTGGATACTGGATACCGGATCGTGTTGGGCGCCGGGTGCCCGAAGAGAAGGATTATTCATGTTTTTAAAGAAATTGTTAATAAAATATTATTAAATGTTGTAAATATACAATATTATTTATTATATTTGCATCATGGATTCAAGAAAACTATATAACAGGATCGCTCTTTTGCGCAGAGAAAGGAGCATGAGCCGAAAAAAACTGGCCGAAAAAATAGGTGTAAATTTTCAAACGGTAGGCTACCTTGAAAGGGAGGAGTACAACCCAAGCCTCGACCTGGCCTTCCGCGTAAGTGAAATATTTGGCCTGCCGCTTGAATATATATTTTCTACTTCGCCCATGAAACCCATGAGTCAGGAATTATTTGACTTGAAAAAATAAAAATCATAAAATCATAAATACCATGAATCAAAACGAAAAAAAAACAGGGATCAAAACAGGATTGGTCATCAATTTCCTAAGTCTTATCTGTACAGTAGTATTATTTGAGTACTACCGTTATATTGATGACTGGAACCTGATCTCGATTATTGCAGTGTCATCAGCGCTATTTGTCTTCTTATTGAGCTTTTACCTTGTTTATGGAAGAACGGGTGCCTGGCGGCAAACACACCGGCCTTTTTCAAAGCTCGATGAGCGGGAAGCCGGGCTCATTTATGAATCTCTCCGCATTGCGTATTCAGTATTTGCGATTCTTGCACTCATCATATTACTGGTGTATGCTGTTAGCTTATGGCCTGTTAGCATTATCATTTTTGCAGCCATGCTTATCATTGCCCATCTCATGCCGGCATCGGTGATGCTATGGAAATTTAATTGACAATATTTGACCACCATGCACTCATAGCCATTGAAGGTTTCGAGTTTTTCAAAGGTGTTGATATTGGTTTTTGATAAAATGCCACAGAGGCACAAAAGCACAGAGTTACACAGTTAATTTGAAATACCAACTGTGGTTCTCTGTGTTCCCTGTGTCTTAGTGGCTATATAAATTTTTCTCATGACGATTCTATCACATTATACTCTATTAGCACCTTCACTATATCCTCTACTTCCGATCTATGGATTTCTTCAACTCCTGCTTTTTGCATTATGTCGCTTATTCCCATGGGATCAGCACTGGGAAATGGCAGGTGAAAAAGGAATTTCCCCTGGGGGATGCTCATGTTGATCCTGCGCTCTTTGCGATCGCGGCCTTTTCCTACCCACATAGCCACATGGCTGATATATTGTCCATCGCGGGAGGTAGAAAACCGAACCCCGGCATTGCTTCTTTCCCTGATCTTCTTCTGCTCTCTCGGCACTTCATGCTGTATGTCAAAGAGTGGGGTCAGATCGATCCGCATATCGATCATGCGGGTTTTGAGGGAATAACGGTAATATGGCCTTTTCTTTTCCGACACCTCTTTTTTGGATAATATGTCGAGTGAGGCCATGGCTTCCAGGAAATCCTGTACCGTTTTAATATGGAGGTTAAGTCTGGAAGCAGCTTCAGAAGCTGATATATCCTGATAGGTTACCAGCAATCTGAAAAGGTCTTTGGCATAGTCCTTTGAAATATAGGATCCCAGTATAGCGGCTCGTTTAAAATCCATCTTTGATTTAAATATTGTTGTTATTATTCAGTTTTTTCTGATAATAATTCTTCCAGCATTTCTTTCGCATGTTCATTGTCAGGGTTCAGTTTAATTGATTTCTGATAGTTTATGATGGCTTCATCAGTATCCCCGTTTTTCACCAGGGCTTCAGCATAGCTGCCGTATGCATTCCATGATTCAGGATAGGATTCCACGTTCAGCCTGAAAACCACCAGAGCATCCTCTATCCTGTCTCCATTTAAATATTTGTATCCCAGCTTGTTCATATCTCCTTCGGAAAATTCCAGGTCCAGGGCCCTGGAGTCCCATAGCGCTTTGTATTTTTTTTCTGCTGCTTCTAATCCCTCTGATTCATTAACTTTATCAAAAATCCATGCAGATGTTGCCCCTTTATAGAGAACGGAAGTAACATAGATGTCCATTCCGCTTACACTGCCATCGTCGTTCATCTTAAGTTCGTATTCTTTATTGTCAACAGGATCTCTCCAGCGGCCTTCAATATCTGTTTTTTCCAATGGTCTGGAGTCTTCTACATCAGGGATCAGCATAGCCAACCGGCCTTGATCCCAGATCACAGTGAACGTCTTTTGGATTTGCATGATCACATACGGACCCACAAAAGCCTTGAATTCATCAGGAGTTTCTTCATCAATGACGAATTCTTCATTGAGGTTTTTCATGGCATATACCCTTTCAATGATGATCATTTCATCTACCTGTCCATTGGTATCCTCGGGGAAAGAAAAACAGACATCTGCAGATAGTTTAGCATACCTGTGTCCCTTTTCATCAGGATCATTCAGGGCGAGGACTATGCGTCCCATGATATCAACCCCTATTCCTCCACCGGCATATTGGACCTCAAGCACATTCCGGTTGTCGAGGTTTGTATAAGGCCCGATGATATTTTCATATTCCGGAGGGATGCCGCTTATTTCGGCTGTTGTGTCCCCTCCGGCGATCCTGTAATCAAGGATCTCCATGCTTTCGGGTTGGAAGGTTGCACCCTCCCCAAGCTTGATATGGCCTGCATCCACATAATCATATTCCAGGATGGTGGCATCAATCGCTACCCAGCCAATGTCTTCACCCATATAAACTTCTGTCCATGCATGTTGCCCGAAGCTCCCGCCATACCAGGGTGAATACATGCATCCGATTGAGAGCCTGGATGGAATGCCGGCCGCACGACAGAAGGCTGTTAGCAGCCGTGAGTGAGAACCACATTCTCCCTGCCTGGTCTTTAATGTGTTGATGGCAGTAGTTCCCCCGGGTATTGCTCCCCTGATCTCTTTTCCAACCCACTTGCTCAAGCGGACTGCTGCTTCCCATGAATCCTTCGATCCGGCAGTGATTTCCTCTGCCAGGGCTATGATTTCAGGGTGATCTGATTCGATGAAAATCTCAGGTTCCAGGTATTTATTCAGCGATTCATTATCACTGAAATCGGGAGGAAAAACAGGAGCATCTGTACCATCATACCATAGGGGCTCGATTTCAAATATGCCCTGGATGTGGTTTTCAACTACCGTACCTTCAAATTTTTGTCCCGGGAAGTTCAGGCTTTCCACTGTAATCTGTTCCCCGGCTGACTTAATATCGGCCGACACTTTCAGGTATGACATCTCTATAAAGTTAGAAATGAGTTTATCTACCTTTCCGAATATGGTGTTATCAAGGTCAACGGTTTTGATCTTTTTGATTACAGAGGACTCTGTCATGTAGATTGCCCTGTTCATGATCTCGAATTTGACGATCATACCATCTTCCTTGTTTACCCAGGTTTTGGTATTTGTCCCATCCACATTGTTATAGATATTAAAGACCATAGTCTCGAAATCCTTAGCTGCAAGCGTGATGTTCTCTTCATCCAGCAGTGTATAATGCTGCTCTGAAATATGTCCCCGTATGTAATCATATACCCGGTACATCTTTTCCTCTGCCCTGCCTTTTACAAAGTCCTCGACAATATAAGGCGCTCCAATAGGGTTGTCGAATATAACACCCGCTATATCCTGAATCGTATCGGGAGTTTCGTTGGGCAACTCTGTCCGAAGCGCAAAATCATCGAAGACTTCAGTAAGGATGGAAACGATGTTCCCTGCATCGTATTTAAATTTGGTATGATTCAGCGCCACTTTGTAGGTCTCGGGATAATAGACATTCCTGCTAATGATCTGCATGTTCATATCCTGTCCCAGAGCCTTGAGCAAAAGATTGACTGTGTCATGAGTCTCGGTCATTTGCATGCCCCTGTATTCAACATTATTTACATCTGTTGTTGCATATCCACAGAGCACATCGTCGATCTCAACGGCATAATAGATTCTTTCATATTGTGCCTGCAATGACAGGGAAGTAAATGTCAGAATGGTAATTGCAAGACAGATTCGTATGGTTTTTTCTATTGTTTTCATGATTATAAAAGTTTTGAGTGTTGAGTGTTGGGTGTTGAGTTTTTTTGAAATTTGTTTTTTGGATTTTGAAGTTTAGTATATCATACTGATTTCATTTCTGTTATGATTCGATTTTCATTGTTGCTGCTATAATATTCGGCAAACCTGAGAAATGTCTTTCCCATCAGTTCACATAGCTGGTTGAAGGTGTATTGTTTTTTGTATTGTTTATAGTCGTTTTCTGAGATGAAGACGTTCAGGCCACCGTCGTCATCAAAGGCTACATAACTGAGCGTATCTTTGTATTTATTGTTGAGTGGACTGATTCCCATAGAGAAAATAAACCGTATTCCTGCACCCGGAAATTCTGCCCGACAGATCTTTTTCCCTTCAAGAAAAGAAGCAAAGCCAATGATCCGGTCACGTGTATATGAATGTTCACCGGCATGATAGGGGCGATCGGTAAAACCGTTGGTTTCATCTGTGATTTCCCTGGCAGCCAGTTTGAAAAGACGGATGGCAGCCTTTTCAAGATCGAGAGCCTTCATGAGGAATGGCCCAAGTGAATAAAATATTATGGAGTTGATAATCAGGATGACGAACCATACCGGCATGGTCAAATATGTTTTAAGCCACGGAACAAATACGGGACCCGCATCAAGACCAAGTAATAGGATCATTTCTTCTATCTGCTCCGGGCGTGCAGCCAGGAAATAGGTGCATATGGCAATGGTCATCATGGTCATTACTACAAAAGACTGCCACAGCTTCAGCCTGAAGTAATAGATGATTCCGATTACAAAGACAAAAAGCCCATAAACAAAGGGAGAGAAATAAGTCCCGAATATCTCTTTTTCCAGGATCAAGGGAACTATAAAGAGTACGATTGGTAACCAGACTTTCCAGGTTGGGCGCCATTTAATTGTGCTATTTGTTGTCATTGAGCGTTGTTTTTTTATGTTAAATTGGTCCGCCACGGCGGATCTGCGCTTCGCTTCGATTGAATTGGTTTCCCTGTACCTTGCACCCTGAACCCTGCACCCAATTCGCTGATGATGAAGATCGGATAGATCCTGCCGATCGGTCCCCTTAATTTTGTTTTTCTAAACATAATCCAGTTTTGGTTTTCATTCTTTATTGGTTCAAAGATTATATACTTCAAAAAATGTGAACTTTGCAAATATATGGTAATCAATAACGTTTGTCAAGTTTTTTTGTAATTATTTTACTTTTTTGTTCTTATACAATTAATATATTATGGGTTCAGGGGGCAGGGTTCAGGGG
>JAGLYE010000009.1 GCA_023132505.1 Bacteroidales bacterium
CTAAAAAGAGAATGATAAGAATTGATGATAAATACTTCATGTTGGTAGATTTAGTTTGTGGGAAGCAAATTTACAAAACTATCTATGATAATGCTAATCACCAGCTTCCACCAGCAACACCACCAAAGCTGCCACTGCCTACGGAGGAACCGCTCCAGCCACTGCTTCCGCTACTACCAATCATACCACCAATCCAGAAAGCAGTCCAGGGTGACATGGGCCGGCTTCCTATGGTGCGGGAGCACCTGGAAAGCCTGCTGATGGTGAAAAATATGAAGAATATTTTTTACCTGAGAATTAATCAATCATATCGATGCTGCGCTTTACAAACTCACTCAATGACTGCCCTTTCAGCAGGTTTTGTGACAGCAAGGCCAGGTCATAAACCTGTTTCACGATCTTATTTTGTGTGTCTTCTTTCTTTTCATCCAGGATCTTTGTCATCAGGGGATGATTGGCATTCACCACCAGGTTGTACTGATCCGGGAGATTATCCATTCCCATCATACCACCACCCAATGCCGACATATCTTTCATCCTGAGCATAAATTCCGGTTGCGTGATCATGAAAGGTACATCATTTTCACTCAGGTTTTCAAAAACCACTGCAAATTTTTCTTTATCAATGCTGCGCTCAATGACCGGTTTCAACTCATCCTTTTGTTTGTCATCCAGTTTAGATGGAATTTCCTCGTCATTTTTGATGAGTTTGTCGACGGTGTCAGAATCTACACGGGTAAAGCGTGTAGTGCTTTCTTTCTGTTCCATGGTATTGATGAAATGGCTGTCGAGTATGCCGTCGAGAACCAATACATCATAGCCTTTTTCCTTCGCTGCCTCAATATAACTGTGTTGTGCTTCAATATCGCTGGTGTAGAGAACAATAAGGTTTTTGTCTTTGTCGGTCTGGAGCTTTTTAATATGCTTTTCGTATTCTTCCCTGGTAAAATATTTTCCTTCGGTATTCTTGTAAAGCATATACTTTTTTGCTTTGTCAAAAAACTTTTCCTCGCTGATCATGCCATATTGAATAAAAACACGGATGTCGTCCCATTTTTTCTCAAAACTTTCGCGGTCTTTCTTGAACAGTTCTTCCAGTTTGTCCGATACCTTACGCATGATGTATCCTGAGATCTTCTTCACACTGGCATCACTTTGCAGGAAAGAGCGGGATACGTTCAGCGGGATATCCGGTGAATCGATCACTCCATGAAGCAATGTCAGGAAATCCGGTACTATGCCTTCAACTGAATCGGTCACGAATACCTGGTTGCAGTAAAGTTGGATCTTATCTTTCTGGATCTCAATATTCCTTTTCACCTTCGGGAAATACAGGATCCCGGTGAGGTTGAATGGATAATCTACGTTCAGGTGTATCTGGAACAGTGGCTCCTCGAAGGTCATGGGGTAGAGCTCCCTGTAGAACTTCTTGTAATCTTCATCAGTGCAGTCGGCCGGTTTATTTTTCCAGAGAGGATCGGTATTGTTGATAATCCTGGGCTTTTCAATCTCAATGGTCTTGTCCTTGCCTTTCTCGTCTTTTTCCCCTTCAACAGTTTCGGTGACTTTTTCTGAACCAAATTGGATGGGTACCGGAAGGAACTTGCTGTATTTATTAAGCAGTCCGAGGATGCGTTGATCCTCAACGAATTCTTTAGAATCTTCATCAAGGTAGATGATCACTTCAGTCCCACGGTCTTCTTTATCTATTTCAGTGATGGTATAATCAGGACTGCCATCGCATTCCCATTGCATAGCCCTGGTCTGTCCGCCTTTTTTATAGGTTTTGGTACGCAGTACTACTTTGTTGGCAACCATAAAAGTTGAATAGAATCCCAGTCCGAAATGCCCGATGATAGCATTCTTTTCCGCCTCTGTTTTGGTTTTGAATTTCTTTACGAATTCCTCTGCGCTTGAAAAAGCAATCTGGTTGATATATTTGTCGATCTCTTCTGCATTCATGCCAATACCCCTGTCTTTCACGGTAAGAGTGCCGGCTTTCTTGTCGATTTCTACCTGTACGGTGAGGTCTCCCAGTTCTCCGGTAAATTTACCAACAGAAGAAAGGGTCTTCAGCTTTTGTGTTGCATCAACTGCATTTGAAACAAGTTCCCTGAGAAAAATCTCATGATCTGAATACAGGAACTTTTTAATGATCGGAAAAATATTTTCTGTTTGTACGTTAATCTGTCCTTTTTGCATATCCGTTCTGTCGTTTAGTTATTTGTAGCAGCAAAATCAAAGCTTGTGCCAGATGCTTTTTTCTGCCATTTTGGCGCGTTTTGTATATTTACGGCCTATGGGGACACTTATCAATGTCGCAGCGATCATTATTGGCAGTCTTATCGGGCTTCTGATCCAGCGTAAGCTGCCCAAAAAGATCATCACCATCATTTTTCAGGTGATGGGACTTTTTACATTGGTTCTGGGCATTAGCATGTCGATGAAAACAGAGCATTATCTTGTTGTGATCGGCAGTCTGGTTGCCGGTGCTGTTATCGGTGAGTGGATCGACCTGGATAAATACATGAACCGCTGGAGTGACAAACTGAAAAAGCGTCTTAGAATGGGGAATGACAAGTTCTCCGATGGCATGATCACAGCATTTTTGCTTTATTGCATGGGTGCCATGACCATCCTGGGTGCCATTGAGGAAGGTGTTGAAGGTTCGTATGATATCCTGCTGATGAAATCCCTTATGGATGGGGTTTCTTCTGTTGCCCTTGCAGCCGGACTTGGAATAGGGGTGATGTTTTCTGTTATTCCTTTATTGGTATACCAGGGGGGACTCACATTGTTCTCTTCATTCATCAGTGATCATTTTACGGATGTGATCATCAATGACCTGAGTGCAACAGGTGGTATCTTGCTTATAGGTCTCGGTATTAACATCCTTGAGATCAAACACCTGAAGATACTCAACATGGTCCCTGCCCTGGTAATCGTTGTGATCCTGTCTTACCTGATCTATTGAAAGTAAATTACAGTTTGATCAGCTTACAGGTTTTTGATTTTTCTCCATCTGATATCCTTACGATATAAGGACCTTTATTCAGGTGTCCGATATTGAGTTCTGTATTATCTCCTGCCGGGATATACTTATACAGTACCAGTTCCGAAAGCGTATTGTATACCTCTACCGTTACTGCCCCGGACCGGGCCTGTGCAATTTGCAAATTTATACGCTCATATGCGGGGTTTGGGAAAATGGTAGCTTCCAGACTTGAGATCAGCTTTTTGTTTGTGATTATTTTCTGCTTGTGGTCGTCATCTTGAAAGAACTCAGGTGTGAACTGCTTGTTGTTGCACTCGAAGTACATGTCAGGATCGGCCTTTACGGTGAATTCTGACTTATACTGTGCAGAAAATCCATTTCTCAGCATAGCAATTTCCGAAGCCATGATATCTAATTTTCCTCCGGGCAAAACAACTACATCTCCTTGTGGTACCAGGGTGGTTACATAATTTCCGACTGCCACCTTTTTGCCTCTGAGGCTCCATTCCCCTATCACAAATTTATGCTGAAAATATACATCAGTAAGGATGACCTCATTCACGATATCCTCCAGTATATCTTCAGGCAGCACATCATGCCAGCTTGTGCTTTCAGGCTCGATGCACTCATCAAACATTGAGTTTCCGTTCCGTATGTCAAGTGCACTGTAATACGGGATGTAAGTAGGGTCGGTGAACCTTTCAAATTCAATGGTGAGGTAATATAAGGGTGTGATGCCCGGAACAAGCATTTGAAACCACCAATAGCTTGCCTGTTTAATTATGGGTGACATGCTGGTAAGGTCTTTTGGTAACCACGAGCCTGCCAGCTTTTCGGCAGCAGTAAGGTCAAAAGTCTTCACGGTGCCGTTGAATGGGCCTGTATGATAGGTGATCTTATACCATCCCCCCGAATTCGGATTTGGCTGATCAGTGGAAAACGAAACGCCAATATTTCTTGTCAGGTGAGGGTATCCGTCTCCATTCATAGTGTTGAGCTCATTGAAAAAGGCCTGGTGCACCGAACCTCCCTGGTCATAAGCATTGTAAATGAGCAATTGTCGGGCGGCTTCATTGCTAAGCGCATGTTTAGCAAATTCATCATCCTCTTCATTGGATTTTTTAAAATTTTGCAAGGGTTCAGAAATCAGCGCTCCCTGGTGCGGTGAGTCGATGGCAATAAAAGTATGTACCGGTAATGGATCACCATCCTGCTCGGCTTTGGCAAGTGCATAGCGTGAGATGATTCCACCCATGCTCACACCCCCGGCTACTATGAGTTCCTCCCCATACCTGGATGAGATAAAATTTACAGCCGACGCAAATATAGCAGCATTATTCCTGATGTCCTGAGTGCCAAAGTAATTATCCAGGAGAAAAACATCATAACCATTGCTCCTGAAGCATTCGATCAGTTCCTCTGCTACGGCATAATACATTTCCTGAGGATTAGTATTATATGCATCAAAACCTTCCGAAAATACGATGGCATTCAGTCCATTTGGGTCATTCCCTGTCCACTGGCGCAAGGTGTTCCCTGCATTGTCCTTATATAACTTTTGTGATTGAGGGATTACTTTAACAATGTATTCCCGGTATCGGATGGTGCCATCAAAGAAAGTTATCCTTACCTTGAGGTTATAGTCTCCCAATGCGGGAAAACTGGCTGAAGAGCCATACCATACAATATCCTGCTTCGCTGAGCCGCAGTAAACATCAACGAAACCATTTCCATTGATATTCACTTCCAGCTTGAGCATATACAGATGGGCAGCTGCAGGACTGAACCGGCTTGTAAAGTTTATGTAATTATTGTTTTGCTGGATGTATACGGGTATCACATCAGCATTCAGCACACAAAGGTGTACCCCATGCATGTTATTGCCCTTTTCTTCCCAAATATAATACTCTGGGTTGGCAGGTGTTGATCCTGTTACTACAAAAGCAGTAGATTGTGATTTCCAGTCATCACAGATCTGTGCATGCAGCTGTTTTTCCCGGATCAGTAAGGAAATTGATAGTATTATGAGTAAATGTCGTAGAATAAGTTTCATAGTAGTATATTATAGAATAATTCCAATTTTAATATTTATGGTAAAACTCGGAAACCATTTTGCTCCCGATTCGAAATCCTTGTTATAAGGAAACTCATGCTGGCCGGGATCACTGCCTTTTTTATTTTCATTCCTGCTGCTGATATATCGCAAGCCAATTCCCACTGCCGGATTGAAATACAAGGGGCCTGTGATCCGAAGCTGATAGCCGGCCAAAGCATGAGTTGTAACCAGGTTGCGGTAAACCTGATAGGTGTTCAGGATGCCGCTGTCATATGTCTCATTCATCTCTGATCTCGTGAACTGGTACGCAAACTGGGGCCCTAAATGAAATCCGCTTAATGATTGTTTCCCGGGAACCAGATAAAACCTGTATTCGGCAGATATCAGAAAACCACTTGTCTTTTCGGTTTTTATCGTGGTATAAGATTGTCCACAGGAGCTGCACGGGAAAATATACATGATGTCTGTTTCGAAGCTTTGGTTGTTCAAGGGGGTGTATTCAAGCCCCAGCCGTACGCCCATGCTGTTGCTAACCTGGTCGCCCAGCAAGCTGATCAGGTCATATTTAATGATGCAGCTTTTTTGGCGGGTATTATTTTGTGCTGTCGCCGGGGTTTCGACAATGCAAAATACTGAGCACAAGAGGATGAATATTATTTTTTTCATGGGCTTAAGGTTTGGTGATATCATCTTTATTTTTATTCGAATATGTATTGATCCTATTTGAATTCCTGAAGGTGGATAAATGTATCGATCTTGGTTTCCAGTTCTTCTACTTTTGCATCCTGCCGGATGATATAAAGCGTCAGTTCCTCGATCTTTTTCAGTAGCAGGCATTCCATTTCCCCAATTTTGAGTCCCTCAGCAAGGATATTCTCTTCCGTTGGAATTTCCGGGAGGTGGCCGTTTTGTTCAATATAGCTTTCCAATTGTTGCAGGCTTAGCAGTTCATATTCTTTATTGAAGACATAATCGGGCCAGTCCTCGCTAACTTTCACAGTAACCTCCTCCGTGATAATGGCACCATTTACTGCTAATTTGTAGCTATAGGTTTCATCAGTCCCTATTCCGATGTCTCCATTAGCTTTGATAACGAGAAAGCCCTGATAGCTTTCACCCAGATTGTCAAAATTACCGATCAGAAGATCGTTTATGCTCTGGCGGTCTCCGTTCATGCCTATAAACCACCTGTGTACATTGCTGTTTGACAGGCAAATTCCTGCTGTCCCGCCGGAAGAAAGGTTATTGCTTACTTCCAGGTTCGTAACGGGATCGCTGTTTCCAATCCCAACTCTTCCTTCGAGCCTGTAAACATTATTTCCATATATTGTCCAGTCCCCATCATCGATCAATGACGGATCTGTCCAGAAAGCCCTCCCATCGCCATCAGAACGAAGGATCCATCCCTCAATATTATCGTAATATAGATCTTTGTCGAAGAGGGTCAATTGCTTTGAGAAAATGCCACCCTGTACATCAAGGTGATAGTGGGGATAATGGGTTCCTACTCCGATAAAACCTTCGTTGAACACATAATTTTTATTGGTACGGAATATGAGGCCATGGTCATCGGTGCTTCGGATCCCGTGTTCCGGTGTGCCAAGAAAAATATCTGTGATCCTGAAGTTGGGTTGCTCGATAAAGAGACCAACAATTTCGCCCTGGTCGTTACGGATATGCAATTTGGCCTGCGGATCCGTTACATTGCCAATCCCAATACTGCCTGTGCGAAATTTTGAAATGGATCTGCTGATAAACAAGGTAGGGTAAATGCTGTTAAAGCCTATCATCAGACTGTTGTCAACATTATTAAAAAGGCGGTCCTCCTGGCTTTCCCCATAACCATGTCCGATGATCATGGATCTTTCTCCCAGGCTGTTGGCATTGCTGCCAAAGATCATGGCATGATCGCCATCGGCGAGTATCCTGCTGCCGATGCTGCTGGATTTGTCTCCGGAGGCAATAGCATAATAGCCTGATGCAAATGCTGCCTGTCCGTAAGCTTTGGTTTTTATTCCAATGGCACTGGATGCCTTATTTGGGTTGGATACTGCTCCCAGGCAGTTGGTGCACTGGGCTTGCAGGGTGATCGGCCTGATGAATGCCATGTTCACCACCAAAATGAGAATAATGCTTGTTAATCGTTTCATAATAGATTGTTTAGTAAATATTAGTTTAATGAGATTGATGCATTTTGCATCTTGCTTCGAAGTGCTTCTTCATCTATTAATACCGTTTTTTGGAAAATGTCCACACCCTGGGAAACTTTTTTTTAGCATTGGCATGAAAATGAACATGATATGGAAACAACGGAATCAATGATTATTTATAGAGAATTTAGAGACCGGATATCCCTATTTCTTGATTATATTTTTTATTTTAGCAATGATTAATTTTCATCACCTCTTAAAACAATCTGATATGCAGGATATAGAATGGGGAAGCCTACCTTTCGGTTATTTCAAGACTGAGTATAATGTAAGGTGTTATAACCGTAATGGTGAATGGGGCCAGATTGAGGTCTCTTCATCGGAATACATCAATATCCATATGGCTGCAACATGCCTTCATTATGGACAGGAAGCCTTTGAAGGTATGAAAGTTTTTCGTGGAGTGGATGGAAAGATAAGGGTTTTTCGATGGGAAGAGAATGCAAAGCGTATGCAGCGTTCGGCAGAAGGTATTTTGATGGCTGAAGTTCCATTGGAATTATTCTATGAGATGATGCTTAAGGTGGTGAAGCTGAACGAACAGTTTATTCCTCCTCATGGGACAGGTGCAACCCTGTATTTGCGACCCTTGCTGATCGGAACAGGCCCCCAGGTTGGTGTGAAGCCTGCCGAAGAGTATATGTTTATGATCTTTGTTGGGCCGGTGGGGCCATATTTTAAAGAAGGTTTCCATCCGGTAAAAATGCAGATCGTAAGGGACTATGACCGTTGTGCCCCCCTGGGAACAGGTCATATCAAAGTTGGTGGTAATTATGCTGCCAGCCTGAAGCCTGCCGCCCGGGCCAAAGAAGAAGGATTTGCTTCGGTGATCTTCCTCGAAGCCAAAGAAAAGAAATATATCGATGAAGCCGGTCCGGCCAACTTCTTTGGTATCAAAGGCAATAAATACATTACCCCTGAGTCCCATTCCATTTTACCTTCCATTACAAATATGAGTTTGAGGACTCTGGCCGAAGATATGGGCATGGAAGTGGAGAGACGGCATGTTATGGTTGAGGAACTGGGTGATTTTGAGGAAGCCGGAGCATGTGGCACTGCAGCCATTATTTCTCCTATCCGGGAAATTTTTGACAGGGAAAGCGGTAAATCGTTTACTTATGGAGATGGTAAGGTGGCAGGCCCTATATCAACAAAACTCTATAATAAGCTGCGGGCCATACAATATGGTGAAGAACCGGATCCTTATGGCTGGACAAAGATCATTGAATAAATAATTTGGGTCTAACAGATTCCGGCATCTTTTAATACCGCTTCCATCTGCTGTTGAAGTTTTTGTGCTTCATCTCTCGCCTTGTCAGCAAAATCGAGACCATCACCGGCATAGATGATGCCTCTTGAGGAATTTACCAGCAATCCACAGTCTTTATTGAGCCCATGTGCTGTCACTTTTTCAAGGCTTCCACCCTGTGCACCAACACCGGGGACAAGCAGGAAATGATCAGGAATGATTTCCCGGATCCCTGATAACATCTCTGCCTTTGTGGCACCAACCACATACATCATGTTATCCGGAGTTCCCCATTCGGCCGATTTTTTAAGTACACGCTCGTAAACGAGTTTGCCATTGCCTGTTTTGATCATCTGGAAATCATTGGAACCCTTATTGGAAGTGAGCGCAAGCAATACCACCCATTTCCCCTCTACATCAAGGAAAGGCCCGACTGAATCTTTCCCCATGTAAGGTGCTACCGTGATTCCGTCGAAATTGAGGGTTTCAAGAAATGCCTTTGCATAGCGCCCCGAGGTATTACCGATATCTCCCCGTTTAGCATCTGCGATGGTAAAAACATCTTTCCCTTTCAGGTAGGCAATGGTTTTTTCAAGGCTTTGCCAGCCTTTTGCGCCATAGGCTTCATAAAAGGCAATGTTGGGCTTATAAGCTGCTGCAAGTTCATGGGTTGCATCAATAATGGCTTTGTTAAAAGCAAAGATCGGATCATCTTCATTTAGAAGATGCTGTGGGATTTTTGACAGGTCAGTGTCGAGGCCGATACAAAGAAATGATCTCTTTTTTTTGATCAGTGAAATGAGCTCTTGGCGGGTCATTGCTTATTTTATTTATCTAATTCCTGTTTTAATCGTTCGGCATTTTCGGCAAGCTGGAGCTTATCGATCAGCTCCTGCACGTTTCCATTAATAATTTCCTGCAAATTATATAGAGTAAGGGTAATACGATGATCGGTTACTCTTCCCTGGGGCCAGTTATAGGTACGGATCTTGGCCGATCTGTCGCCGGTGCTCACCATGGTTTTGCGTTGAGATGAGATATCATCAAGGTATTTTTTGTATTCCATCTCATAGAGCCTTGTACGCAATACTTTCAATGCTTTCTCATAGTTTTTTAACTGTGACTTCTGGTCCTGGCATGTCACAACAGTATTTGTTGGGATATGGGTAAGCCTTACGGCTGAATAAGTAGTATTAACCGATTGTCCTCCGGGTCCCGATGAGCAGTAAGTATCTTTACGAATATCTTCCTGCTTTAACTCAATATCAAACTCATCTGCTTCAGGCAGTATGACCACGGAAGCAGCAGATGTATGTATGCGCCCCTGGGTTTCTGTTTTTGGCACCCGCTGTACCCGGTGTACACCTGATTCATATTTCATCTGACCGTAAACATTTTTTCCGCTGATCTCGAATATGATCTCCTTGAACCCGCCTGCAGTGCCTTCGGTCATGCTAATCTCTTCCACCTTCCACTTCTTCATCTCACAGAATTTGATATACATCCTGTACAGGTCACCTGCAAAAATACTGGCTTCGTCGCCACCGGCGCCGGCCCTTATCTCTACCATTGCATTTTTATTGTCCTGCGGGTCTTGCGGGATGAGCATAAAGCGGATATCCTCTTCCATGGTATCCCTTTTCTCATTAAGCTCGTTAAGCTCATGTTTGGCCATTTCCCTGAACTCATCATCCTTTTCGGTTTTCAAAACCTTTTTGGTGGAATCGATGTTGGCGATTATGTTAGCATATTCCTTATATGCATCAACAATAGGCTGCAGATCTTTATAGTCTTTATTTAGCTTGATAAATCTCTTCATATCTGCCATCACGCCGGGGTCATTCATCTGTTCCCCAATCTCCTGCCAGCGCTTATATATGCCTTCGAGTTTGTCGATCATTTTTGTTTATTTTCAGTTTGCTAAGGTACAATAATTTGACGCGGGATGTCATCCCTATAGTGATGTCATCCTTATGATAAATAATAAGATAAAGCTTAATAGAAATAAGTGCCGTGCTTACTGCTGATGGTCAGCTTCGCCTCTTTGCTATCCTCTACATGTCCTACCACCTGGGCATCAATGTTATAGGAAAGGGAAATTTTGATAATATCCGCTGCAATGCTTTCCGGTACATACAATTCGAAGCGATGGCCCATATTAAATACCTGGTACATCTCCTTCCACTCTGTGGCTGATTCCTGTTGGATCATCTTGAATAAAGGCGGAACAGGGAAAAGCTTGTCTTTCACCACATGGAGATTGTCAATAAAGTGCAGCACTTTGGTTTGTGCACCACCACTGCAATGGATCATGCCATGGATATCCTTCCTGTATGATTGCAGTACTTCCCTGATCACCGGGGCATAGGTCCGGGTAGGGGAGAGCACCATTTTACCAACGTCAATACCGGGAACTTCAGTTGGATCGGTAAGCGATTTTGAACCTGAATAAACCAGGTTACCCGGGACTTCAGGATCGTAACTTTCCGGATACTTTTCGGCGTATTCCCTCTTGAACACATCATGCCTGGCGCTCGTAAGGCCATTGGATCCCATCCCGCCATTATATTCTGTTTCGTAGGTTCCCTGACCGGAGGAAGACAGCCCGATGATGACATCGCCTGCCCGGATATTTTTATTTGAGATTACCTGGTCACGCCTGATGCGTGCTGTAACTGTAGAATCTACGATTATGGTCCTGACAAGGTCACCAACATCTGCGGTCTCCCCGCCAGTCGACCAAATGCCAATTCCCAGCTCACGCATTTCGGCCAGAAACTCTTCTGTGGCATTGATAATGGCAGCAATGACCTCTCCGGGGATCAGATTCTTATTGCGTCCGATCGTGGAGGACAAGAGAATATTGTCAGTTACACCGACACACAAAAGATCATCAAGGTTCATCACAATAGCATCGCGGGCAATGCCTTTCCAAACAGAGAGATCACCTGTTTCTTTCCAGTAGATATAAGCGAGTGAAGACTTTGTGCCCGCGCCATCAGCATGCATGATAGTGCAATGCTCTGCGCTTCCTTGCAGAATATCAGGGATTATTTTACAAAAAGCTTTTGGAAACAGGCCCTTGTCAATAGATTTGATAGCATTGTGAACATCCTCCTTCGAGGCTGATACGCCACGCTTATCATATCGTTGCCCCTTATTTACCACAGTGCTTAGTCTTCTTTGTATCTGAAAGTGATCTGTTTTGCATTTTCGTTGATCCTGAACTGGCCGATTCGTTGCATCACTTTCCTGCCAAGTGTAATCGGGTTGATTTGGCGATGAACAACAGTAAACGAGATATCATTGATAGTCTTGGATCCTATCCTCAATTCAGCAATATTGAATACACTGTTATTGCGTATGGAGTTATTGGCCAGAATCTGGGCTGGATCGCCTTCAAAATCTTCTTTACCTATGATACCGTTATTGAGAAACTGTAATGCCTTCTCCAGTGATACCTGGGCAGTAGCCCTTTCTTCATAGATAAACTCTTCATTATATCCGTTCAGGATCACCGGAATGATAAACAAGCCTGTTTTGTCCTGGGTCCTGTAGCTGATAACATCATCATCCGGGTTGATCAGGATGCTGACCTCTCCGGGATCTTCGCTGATAACGGATCTGGGTATGTAGTCCTTTCTGAGGACACTGAAGTCGGTCCTCCTGTTCAGCTGATGGGCCACTTCCTGTACCTCAACTGATGGTAAGGCCGCAATATACTCTTCTGTTAATACATCTCCTTTTTTGAAGGAATAACCATCTTGAGTGAAATCTTTTAAAAATTTACGTGGATTACGTTCACCATATCCCTTTGCTTTGAGTCGTTCGGCATCAATACCCCTGAGGATAAGATAATCAACTACCGACTGTGCCCTTTTCTGGGAAAGAATATCATTGCGTTCGTAGGAATCACGTGCATCGGTGTGAGAAGCCAGTTCAATAATGAGCCTGGGGTTTTCATTCAGGGTTTTGATAAGTCCCTGCAATGAATCTTCATATTGCGGTTTCAGGTTCCATTTGGCCAGATCATACAGGATCTCAGGCAGCACAATTGGCTCTTCCGGAATAGGTTTAAGCAGGAAATCCTGCAGGAAATCCTTTCCCTTTTCATGGCCTACGGTTGTGATAGTTGCCGAGCTGTTAAAATAATTTGCTTTACTTGCAACGACCTCATAGGTAGTATTGGGCATCACCTGTGTCTTTCCGAAATTATATACCCCTTCTTCCGTAGTTCTGGTAGTCACGGATGTCCCGTCAGAGCCTACCAGGCTGATGTTGGCATCCATGACGAATTGAAGCGTCCTGTCGTCGGTTACTACACCGGTAAGAGTAAATTCCAGTGGTGGGACGATGAAATAAAAGATGTCTTCCATGCCTTTTCGGCCCCGCCGGTCACTGCTGAAGAATCCTTTTTCTTCATCAGGGTGGAAGACGATTCCAAAATCATTGAATTCAGAGTTCATGGGAGGCTTGATGTTCTCCGGTTGGCTCCAGTTTCCTTCTTCATCAATGGTGGTGAGGAAAATATCAAGACCGCCCATTCCGGGGTGGCCATCCGATGCAAAATATAAAACGGTATCGGAACGTAAATACGGGAACATCTCATCCCCCGGCGTATTGATCAGCGGGCCCAGGTTGAAGGGCCTGCTAAAATCATCTTCTTTTGTATCACGGAAGGCGACCCAGATATCGTTTCCGCCGAATCCGCCTTCACGGTCTGAGGTGAAGTAGATTATCATCTCATTTTCGCTGATGGCCGGATGCCCGAATGCATCCGATGAGTCATTGCTCAGCTTGACCATTTCCGGTTTACTCCAGATTCTGCCTGTTCGGCGAGAGGTATAGATCTGGCAGCCATTAATCTTTTTCTCTTCATTCGGGCAACGGGTGAAGTAAAGGGCATTATACCTGCTGTTCATCACACCTGCCCCTTCATTGGCTTCCGTGTTAACGCCTTCTTCTGAGTTGTCAAGAAGAACCGGCTCACCCCATTCCTCTTTTCTGTCGATGCGTGTGGTGAACAAATCACTGAAATTCATATCTGTCCACTCATCTGTTTTTTTTCCCGTAGACCCCTCACGCGTGGAGGTAAAGATCAACTCATTGAAGTTATCACTGGCGTAAGTTGGACAGAAATCTGATTGCCGGCTGTTGATCTTCTTAATGTATTCTACTTCATATTTGCTGGGATACTCCAGCCATTCTTCGATCATGGCAACAGACTCAACACCTGCAGGACCGCGGGGGTCATCAGGCATCGCCTCAGCATAAAGGTTATAAAATTCAAGTGCTTTTTCGTAAAAGCCTTCTGATTTTAAAATATTGGCATAATGCAACATTATGCCCGGTTCTTTTTTGGCATAACCAATTTTGTGAAGCCTTTTGTATTGTGCCTTGGCGGCTTTAGGGTTTCCTGTTAGACGGTAACATTCAGCCAGGTGGTATGATACCCTGTCTTTTTCGGCCTTATTGTTCTTTATCTTGCCCTGGGCTTTTTTATATCGTTCAATGGCCAGAACATACTTTTGGTCTTCATAAGCCTCATCAGCAGCCTTGGCGAAGTTCTTTCGTTGGCCAAATGCCGTGGCAGATACTACCAGACTGATAAATACGAGGATTGTGAGTTTCTTAATAAGCTGCATAGAACACTGATCTTATTTTATATATCTATTTAAGCTAACGAAAAAAAAGTTGTTTTATTCAAACTTTCTTATCTATTTCTTTAATATCTGCCTGTGGTTTTGCCGATTGCTTTTTATCATCCGGCAAATCACTTTCGTTTACGATTCTTTCAAGGTCCAGATCGGTTTTATAATTGTTTGCTTCCTGATGGATCTCCCGTTTGATTTCGCTTGATGCCTTTTTGATCTCTCTCATGCCTTTGCCTACCTTTCTTGCAATTTCAGGTATCTTTTGCGGGCCAAAGATGATAAAGATCACTGCCACAATAATAAAAATCTCTCCGAAGCTTATGTCGAGAAACAATAATGTTGGCATCATAATATCAATTGCTGCGTTTACCCGAACAAAAATAATAAAAAAAAGCCCTGAGATGCTCAGGACTTTAATGTTATATATATTATGGGTTATTTATTCTTTTTCTTCCGAAGCTGGCTGATCAGTTTTGTAGGCACATCTTTTAGCTTTTTATCACCGCCAAGCAGGTCATAAGCAATCGGGCTGGCTGTGAAAAGAGATGAGTATGTACCGATTATAATACCCGTCAGCAAGGCAAAGGCAAAGCCGCGGATCACTTCACCGCCGAAGAGGAAGATAGAAAGGAGTACAACGATGGTTGTCCCTGAAGTGTTAAGGGTACGTGCCAGGGTACTGTTCAGCGCTGCGTTCATGTTTTCACGCATATCCTTTTTCGGGTAAAGTCCGGAAAACTCCCTGATCCTGTCGAAAATAATCACGGTATCGTTTATAGAGTAACCAATAATAGTAAGGATCGCAGCAATAAATGCCTGGTCAATCTCCATGCTGAACGGCAGGATATTATAAAATATTGAGAATATTCCAATAATGATCAGCGAATCGTGGATCAAGGCTATCAGACCGGAAAGGCCAAACTGCCATTTGCGGAACCTGATCGCGATGTAAATAAAGATCACCAGCAGAGCAATGGCAATTGCACGCCAGGCCCTGTACTTGATATCATCGGCGATGACAGGGTCAACCTTCTGTGAGCTAAGGATTCCCATCATCTTGCTTTCATTTTCAACATCCGTGCTAAAGTCCCTGTATTCCATCTCTTGATCGGTATAGAAAGGCTTCAGGCTGTGGAACAACTTCACCTGGATTATTGAATCCACTTCAGGCGATTTGTCGTCGATGAGGTATTTTGTTGTTATCTTAACCTGTTTTGAAGGCCCGAAAGTTTTTACTTCAGGCGCATTGTTATCGAATTCTGCAGTAAGTGCAGCCCTCACGTCACCGGTAGATACCGGTTGGTCGAAACGGACAACATAAGTACGCCCACCGGTGAAGTCAATACCGGGGTTCAGTCCCTTGGTGAACAGGGAAGCCACACCGGCAATAATAATGACAGCAGAAAGGATGTAAGCTTTCTTACGCATTCCCAGGAAATCAATGTTGACGTCAACCAACCAATTACGGGTATACTTATTGGAGAAGGATAACTTTTTGTTTTTGTTCAGCAAGGTGGTAAAGACCAACCTTGAGATGAAGATGGCTGAGAACAGTGATGACAGGATACCGATGATCAGCGTGGTGGCAAAACCCTGTACCGGGCCTGTACCGAATATATAGAGCACGATACCTGTCAGCAATGTTGTGACGTTACCATCGATGATGGCTGAGTAAGCATTTTTATAACCATCTGCTATGGCAAGGCGCATTCCTTTTCCTGCCCTGAGTTCTTCCTTGATACGCTCATAGATGATCACATTGGCATCCACTGCCATACCTACGGTCAGTACGATACCGGCAATACCGGGAAGCGTTAGCACAGCCTGCAGTGAGGCCAGCACGCCAAAGATGAAGAAAATGTTTGTTAGCAGGGCCAGGTTGGCTACCCATCCTGCACGGTTATAGAATAATATCATAAATATAAGCACCAGGATGAATGCGATCACGAACGACCACAAACCGGATGAAATAGCTTCGGCACCCAATGAGGGACCTACAACCTCTTCTTCCACGATCCTGGCTGGTGCCGGAAGTTTACCGGCTTTCAGGATGTTGGCAAGGTCTTTTGCTTCGTTGAGGTCACCGATCCCGGTAATGCTTGACCTCCCATTTGGAATTTCGCCATTAACATTAGGATAAGAATAAACATATCCGTCGAGGACGATGGCTATCTGTTTGCCAATGTTATTGCCAGTGAGTCTTCTCCAAACCTTGGCACCATCGCTGTTCATGCTCATGGAGACCTCAACCTGTCCCATCTGGTTATAATCCTGACGGGCATCCACGATAACATCACCGGTGAGTGGTGCACGTTTGTCGCGGGTGGTTACCTTAAGGGCTACGAGTTCGAGAATGTCAGAATTTGGATCCCTGGGCTTATTGGCCCATAAAAGTTTGAGATCAACCGGGAAAACTTCTTTAGCCCTTTTCAGCATATTGTTGATACGGGAAGTATCCTGTATACGTGCACGGCCTACCGTGGCTGAATTGTAAGGCCTTCCTTCCTGGTCAACAGAAA
>JAGLYE010000090.1 GCA_023132505.1 Bacteroidales bacterium
ACATCTATGACTATGTAGTGGAAGGCCGGCTCAAGGAACTGTATGAAAATAAGGATTACGGGCGTTATGCCGACAAGGATGGAAGTATGCATGTGTGCTTCACAGCTACCAACCATACCTCCGGCGGTAATTCCGGCAGTCCGTTGTTGAATGATAATGGAGAGCTGCTGGGCATCAACTTCGACCGCTGCTGGGAAGGTACCATGAGCGACATAGTTTATGATCCCGAACAATGCAGAAATATTTCCATCGATATCCGTTATTTACTTTTTATCATTGATAAGTTTGCGGGGGCTACGCACCTGATCGATGAAATGACAATCATAGATTAATGATCAAAAGGTCTGTTTTTTACATTTTTCTGCTGATACCGGTGACTATTTTTTCGCAGACTTCCATACATATGGAAGAAGCTGCGGATTATCGTGACCTGGGTTTTAAATCCATCAAAGAGTATGATGACCTTCATGGGTTTGAATTTCTGGATGATGCAGTTGAAGTATCCGGTTCGGGCCTTGATAAGATTGTCTTCGGCTACCATCCATTCTGGGGCGGGTCAAACTATCTGAATTACCAATGGGGCTTGATGAGCGACCTCTGCTATTTTTCCTACGATGTGGATCCTGAAACAGGGGAGCCAACTTCCTTTTACAGCTGGCTGACCTCTCCGGCCATTGATTCAGCCTTTGCACATGATGTGCGGGTACATCTATGCGTAACACTTTTCTCCGGGCAAAGTATCTTCTTTAATAATCCCCAGGCAAGGGAAACCCTGACCAACAACCTTATCGACCTGGTAAAACAGCGTGGTGCTCATGGCGTAAACCTTGATTTTGAAGCGGTGCCTGCTTCGCAGGGACCAAACATGCTGGATTATATCGCTGAATTTTCCACGGCTTTTCACGACAGCCTTCCCGGCGGGATCCTCAGCATTGCTATGCCGGCCGTTGACTGGAGCGGGATCTTTGATGTCGGCGTGCTGAACCAATACATTGACCTGTTCATGATCATGGGCTACGACTACTACTGGAACGGAAGCAGCCAGGCCGGTCCCATCGATCCGCATTATAGCATGACATCCGGCTATAACTATAACGTATCCCGGACCATTTCATATTATCAGTCGGAAGGCATGCCGCTGGAGAAAATGCTTATCGGCGTTCCTTATTATGCACGTGAATGGCCAACCGCCTCCGGCATAGCCCCCTCTTCAACGACAGGCAATGGTTCTGCCTATACCTGGGCCAATATCATGAACAACACTTCAGGGAATTACATCCCTGAAAATAAACATATCGAACCCAATTCTTTCGGGCCCTATTATGCATATTATGACAATGGATGGTACCAGTGCTTCCTGAATGATGTCAACTCCCTGGAACGGCGTTATGAGATGGTCAACTACCGTGGCCTTGCCGGCATCGGCATTTGGGCTCTGGGCTATGATAACGGTTATATTGAGTTGTGGGAAGTCATCAATGAAAGCTTCGCACAGGGAACGCAGATCACAATGTATGATACATTATATGATTCCGGTGGACCGTCGTGGAATTATTATGATGATGAAGACTATACACTCACCATCCACGGCCTCGACGATGAAGCTATCAGATTGGAATTTACACAGTTCAACCTGGAGACCGGCTACGATTCACTGTGGGTTTATGATGGCTATTATCCCGGCGGGTACCTGCTGGGTGGATATACAGGCAGTAACCTTCCCCCGGTCATAATGTCTTCTGAACTTATGACTCTTCGCTTCAGGTCCGACCATAATACAACTGCCCCGGGATGGACTGCCCTGGTAGAAAGCTTCCTGATTTCGGTAAAAGAAGTAAAGAATCCGCTTGTTGATATGAAAATATATCCCAATCCTGCATCCACAAAGCTTAATTTGGAGTTGCAGCCCTTCAATTCCCCAGTACTTGTCAGGATATATGATCTTCAGGGCAGGATGATAACTACTGACAACATACCTCCAGGCACCGGTACCATGCAAACGGATGTATCCACTCTCGTGCCAGGCATATACTTGCTAGTATTATCTAATGATAATCAGCGTTTATGTAAGAAAATATTTATTTATTAATGACAAATGAATTTTAGCCACAGAGCCACAGGAAACACAGAGCACCACAGTTGGTAATACCAAGAAACTGTGCAACTCTGTGCCTTAGTGCCTCTGTGGCTTGTTCTTATAAGTTAAGCAATCTTTAAAAAGGGTGGCCAATCAAGCTTACGCCCAGATATTGCACTTTTAGATGCGTATACTGGCTATATGGAAGGTTTCCGCCAAAGTATTGAAGCATCACCTGGAATGTCCGGTTTGGGCGTATGGCCAACTCAATACCTGCACCCAACTGGGTGTTCAGGCTCCATTTTGTTTCCTGGAGTACCTGGAAATCTGCGCCGGCAATATAGTTGAACTTCGAGCCTTCTTTCACCGGACTCCTGAAGAGAAACCCGCCCTGGAATTTCCAGAAACCCCTGTTATACGGCGAGATGAATGCCATCCCCACACCTCCGTAATAACGCATCTTCTCAAATTTCCATGAAGCATGGATGTCCACCGCATTATAGGTATTCCTGTTTTCCCCGAAACCAGTTATCCAGTTTCGGATAATATATTCCTCCGAAAAATGGGAAGAAACATGGTAAAGGGCGGCACGAAGAGAAAATCGTTTTTTCCGGAAAACAAACGGTATGCCTGCCTTGAAATCCGTGCTGATCAGGTTCACCTGGAAAATACTGCCGGGCTCAACAAATTCAAATTGGAAAAATACCGTGGCCATGAATCCTATCTCAAAGCCATAGTCTCCCATGTCCCATTGTACTACCGGAAGCTGAAATCCCAGCGCAAGCGGAGAATAGATCAGGTCTTTCCAATACGCACCTTCCCAGTAAGCATACAAGGATCCGAACGACTGGCACTCGACAGGGTCGAGGATCAGCGGGTCGAAATAATGCAGATCCGGCAGGAATTTCACCGCCTTTTGCTTTTCCTGCGAATATGCTGTGGTAAAGAAGGCCAGTAGTAAAAGAAATATTAGCAGATGGACTTTCATCTAATAAACAAATGTAAGGATTCAATATGAATTTCGAATTCATTGAATATTTTGTTTGCCACAGAGCCACGGAAGACACAGAGTTGCACAGTAATTCGAAACTTAGAACTTAAAAATTGAAACTAACTCAAAACTCACCACGTCCGCCGCAACGCAGTGAAGGAGGAACACTCAACACCCATAACTTATTCTTCCGAATGGCAGAATTGTCGTAATTTTACAAGCTACAGCAGCTAATTGCTGTTGCATAAAGATTAAGAGAATAATAATGAGCGATCAAAAGAAAAAATTATTCAGTGAATTTCCGCCGGTGAGCACTTCTGATTGGGAAGCCGTGATCGAAAAGGACCTGAAAGGTGCCGACTACGAAAAAAAGCTGGTATGGAATACCGGGCAGGGTTTCACCGTAAAGCCTTACTACCGGGAGGAAGACCTTCAGGAAATTGACGGCACAGCCATTCTGCCGGGTGTATTTCCCTATGTCAGGGGGAATAAGGTGAAAGGTAATGATTGGTATATCCGTCAGAACATACGCGTGAATAATATCGAAAGGGCAAATAAAAAAGCCCTCGATATCCTGATGAAAGGGGTCAACTCCCTGGGCCTTATCCTCGACGATAATAAGGAATACAGCAAAGAAGATCTCGATGGCCTTTGCCGGAACATCTTTGCCGAGATCGTTGAGTTGAACTTTGTATGTGGCAGGCAGGCCGAAAATATTGCCGGCATCTACCTTGAGCTTGTACAACAATACAACCGCGACTACCAGAAGGTGCATGGATCTGTGAACTATGATCCATTGGGCAGGCTTGTCATCAAAGGGAATTATTACGATTCCATCGATGAGGACTTCGAGCGTTGCCGCAGGATGATCAATCTCACTGCCAACCTGCCCCATTTTAATGTGATCACTGTCAATGGCAGAAATTTTCACCATGCAGGCTCATCTGTTGTACAGGAACTTGCTTACAGTCTGGCTGCAGGCGCGGAATACCTCACACAGCTTACCGACCGCGGCTTGTCAGTAGATAAGGTGGCACCGGGCATGCGTTTCAACTTCTCCATTGGCTCCGACTATTTTATGGAGATTGCCAAGATAAGGGCTGCCAGGCAGCTGTGGGCAAACATTGTGAAAGCCTATGGGCCAAGCAGCGACGACATCGCCCGAATGGGCATCCATACTGAAACAGCTTCATGGAACATTAGCGTTTATGATCCCTATGTGAACATGCTCCGGTCAACAACGGAGTCGATGTCGGCAGCCATCGCCGGTGTAGATTCTCATATTGTCAGGCCTTTCGATGCGGCATTTTCAAAACCCGAAGAATTCAGCGAACGCATTGCCCGGAATCAACAGCTCCTGCTGAAAGAAGAAGCCTATCTCGATAAGGTTGCCGATCCGGCCGCAGGCTCTTATTACATAGAAACCCTCACTGCCTCCATGGTGGATGAAGCCTGGAATATCTTCCTCGGGATTGAAGAAAAAGGTGGTTATATTGAAGCGGTGAAATCCGGTTATATCCAGCGAAAGATCATGGAAAATGCCGAAGCAATGGATAAAGCCATCGCCACACGTAAGATGAGCCTGTTGGGCACTAACCAGTATCCTAATTTTGCCGAAAGAATAGAAAAATATATTCCTGCGGAGGTATTCAAACCCTCCCATTTTACCGAAAAGAATGCCATCGTGGAAACCCTGATACCCTATCGTGGCTCTCAGGCTTTTGAAGCGTTGCGCAAAAAGACTGACGACTACTCCCGTGAGAATAAGCGTCCAGCTATTTTCATGTTTACCTATGGAAACCTTAGCATGCGCATAGCCAGGGCACAATTTGCAAGTAACTTTTTTGCCGTGGCCGGCTTCGATCTCATCAACAACCCTGGATTCAAAACCATCGATGCCGGGGTACAGGCCGCCATCGACAGCAAGGCCGGGATAGTGGTGATATGCAGCTCTGATGATGAGTATGCCACCATAGCCCCGGAAATATGCAAAAAGCTAAAAGGCCATGCCATCGTGGTGCTGGCCGGCTATCCAAAAGATATCATCGACGATCTTAAAAAAGCCGGGCTGAAGCATTTTATCCATATGCACTCAAATGTGTTGGAAAGCTTGCAGGAAATACAGAAGGAACTGGGAATATGATCAGTATTATCAAACCTTGAAGACAAAAGACATGAAACCGAATTTCAGTCAGATAAATATAAAAAAGACCAAAGCAGAAAAGCCCGATATTCAATCGTGGGAGCATAAAAACCATATTGAAAAGGACTGGGCTACACCTGAAAAGATAAATGTGAAGCCGGTATATACCGAAGCTGACCTTAAGGGTATGGAGCATTTGCATTATGCTGCCGGCCTGCCGCCTTTTTTGCGAGGTCCCTATTCTACCATGTATGTGATGCGCCCCTGGACCATCAGGCAATATGCGGGATTCAGCACGGCAGAAGAGTCGAATGCCTTTTATCGCCGCAACTTGGCATCAGGGCAGAAGGGACTGTCGATTGCTTTCGACCTGGCTACGCACCGTGGTTATGATTCTGATCACGAAAGGGTAGAGGGCGATGTAGGAAAAGCCGGCGTAGCTGTCGACTCCATCCTCGACATGGAGATTCTCTTCGATCAGATCCCGCTTGACAAGATGTCGGTTTCCATGACCATGAACGGGGCAGTGCTCCCGGTGATGGCTTTCTATATCGTGTCCGGCCTTGAGCAGGGTGCGAAGCTGGAACAGCTCAATGGCACTATACAGAACGACATCCTAAAGGAGTTCATGGTGCGGAATACCTATATCTACCCGCCACAGCCTTCAATGCGCATCATCGCCGACATCTTTGAATATACCTCGAAGAATATGCCCAGGTTCAACTCCATAAGCATTAGCGGATACCATATGCAGGAGGCTGGTGCCACGGCCGACATTGAGCTGGCCTATACCCTTGCCGACGGGCTTGAATACCTCCGGGCAGGGATAGATGCAGGGATGGACATCGATACTTTTGCGCCAAGGATTTCTTTCTTCTGGGGCATTGGCATGAACCATTTTATGGAGATCGCCAAAATGCGTGCTGCCAGAATGCTTTGGGCTAAGATCGTAAAGCAGTTCAATCCCAAAAATGCTAAGTCGATGGCTTTGCGTACACACTGTCAGACCTCAGGCTGGAGCCTCACCGAGCAGGATCCTTTCAACAATGTTGCCCGTACCTGCGTGGAAGCCATGGGTGCTGCACTGGGGCATACCCAGTCGCTACATACCAATGCCCTGGACGAGGCCATTGCCTTGCCAACCGATTTCTCTGCCAGGATTGCCCGTAACACACAGATATATATCCAGGAAGAAACCAACATCACGCGTAGCGTAGACCCATGGGCCGGATCTTATTATGTGGAAAGCCTGACCCG
>JAGLYE010000091.1 GCA_023132505.1 Bacteroidales bacterium
TCAACGGTGATCATAATGCCTTCATTATTCAGTTTGCGTGATTCCCTGACAGCATCCTGAATGGTCTGTCCGGCAATGTAACGTTTAGAGAACAACCATACGAATTTCTTCGGGAAGTAGGGAAGCAGAGACGCTATGAGCTTATTGAACATGTTTAAGAAGTATAGATTTTGTTAAACAAACTTGATAAATTGAGTGCAAATTAAACACATAATTTTTATATATTGAAGAAAACTGTTAAAAAATTAACAATATGAGAGTTTTGGGTGTTGGGTGTTGAGTGTTGAGTTAGTTAATAGTTATTGCGTGAGAATTAACTTTTAACTTAAACTCTTTCTTGCTGAATGCTGCAGATGCTTCATGAACATTTGTCCCAATACTTGTAGCACTTCGCAGTAATTGTTTAGATATGATGTATTCCTTCTCAGTTATTAATTGATTATACAAATCAATAACTTTTAATGAAAATTGAAAGCTTCTATCTATGATTTTCAGATTGGACATAATTTCCGATGTTTTACTTATTAATACCGGTTTAATGAAATTGTCCACACATGAAAATGAAATATTTCCATTTTATTAACTTTTCCCTATTAACTAACTCAACACCCAACCCTCAACCCTCAACACTTATAAAGTTTCTGTTAAATTGTTCTTTTGCAGATTATATTTGTAAAAAACAAGAACTATCCCTAATTTTGCAGCCCGAAATTTTGAAGGGAACAGTCATGAATTTGTTGCAGGAGTTTGTTATTCCGTTTTTGGGATTAAAAGAAGGGGTTCATGATTACGCATTTGATATTGATGCGGAGTTCTTTGAAAGCTTTGAATATTCAGAGATAAAGCAAGGAAAGGTACATGTTGGGGTAAGCCTTGAGCGGCAGGAAAGGATACTGATATTTAATTTCAATATCCGGGGAACTATACACCTGCCCTGTGATCGCTGTCTTGCCCTTATGGATCTGCCGATTGAAGGCAATGAACGCCTGATTGTTAAGTTTGGGAAGGAATGGAAGGAGGAGACGGATGAAATATTGATCATTCCGGAGACTGAATCCCATATCGACATCAGCAGTTTTATTTATGAATATATCATGTTGCTACTTCCTTACAAACGAGTACATCCTGAAGGCGAAGGCCTTTGTGATCAGGCAATGGTTGAGAAACTGGATAAGCATTCGACCACCGAAACAGACCCACGCTGGGAAGCATTAAAAGACTTAAAAAACAAAATAGAATAAACATAAAATTTGATTAGAAATGGCACATCCAAAAAGAAAGATCAGCAAAACAAGGAGAGATAAAAGGAGGACCCATTACAAAGCAGAGCTGCCTACTCTGGCTACCTGCCCAACTACTGGAACCGTACATATTTATCACAGGGCCTATTATGTTGACGGAGACCTTTATTATAAAGGCAAACTTGTCATGGCCAAAGGTGAGTAAACTGAACTTTTATTTAGTTTCGGCGTTTAGCGTATAAATAAATTCTGACTGAAATGAACATCGGACTCGATATTATGGGAGGCGACAATGCTCCTGATGCTACCATAAAAGGTGCAATCATCGCATTGAATTTCCTCAATGATACTGACAGTATAACCCTGTTTGGTGATGAGAATCTGATCGCCGAAAAGTTAAAGGAAAATAATATTGACCCCAAAAGATTCAATACTGTTCACGCACCGGATTTGATCGGCATGAGTGAGCAACCCATTAAGGCCTTTACACAAAAGCCCCAATCCAGTATATCATTGGGGTTTCATTATCTGAAGAAAGGAAAGATAGATGCTTTTGCCAGTGCCGGAAACAGCGGTGCTATGGTGGTAGGATCCATGTACAGTGTGGAACTGATCCAGGGTATCATAAGACCCTGTACCACTGTTGTATTGCCAAAGGAAAATGGCGGAAGCACATTCCTGCTCGATATTGGAACCAATCCCGACCCAAAGCCGGAAGTAATGTATCAGTTTGGGATGCTTGGGTCATATTATGCCCGGTATGTTTACAATGTCGACAACCCCAGGGTAGGCTTGCTCAACATCGGGCGTGAAGAAGAAAAAGGCAACATCCTTACACAGGCCACTTATAAGCTGATGAAAGGATCATCCCACTTTAATTTTGTAGGTAATGTTGAGGGCAGGGATTTATTGTTTGATACAGCGGATGTTGTAGTTTGCGACGGCTTTACCGGTAATGTTGTCCTCAAGCAACTGGAATCAATGTACCATCTTCTGAAAAACAGGAACCTGTATGATGAATTCGTTGAGAGGATGAATTATGAAAATTTTGGCGGAACACCGATCCTCGGCATTAAATCAACTGTTGTGGTGGGACACGGGATCTCAAACGATAATGCGATAAAGAATATGATCCTACTCACAAAAAATGTGCACGAGGCAAACCTTTCCCTTCAAATTCAGGGTGAGCTTCAAAAACATTCGTAATTTTACCCCCCAAAAAAAACTCCTTATGGGTAAGCTTAGAGCAGCAATTACTGGGGTACACGGCTGGGTACCAGATTATGTACTTACAAATGCCGAATTGGAGAAGATGGTTGATACTTCTGATGAATGGATCACGACCAGGTCCGGTATTATAGAAAGAAGGATACTGAAAGGAGAAGGCCAGGGAGCATCTGTTATCGGTGCAGAGGTAGTTAAGGGCTTGCTTGAAAAAACAGGGACGAAGCCCGAAGAGATCGATATGCTGATTATATCAACCGTTACTCCCGACTATGCATTTCCGGCAACTGCCAATATTGTTTCCGATATGTGCGGACTTAAAAATGCATGGAGTTATGACCTTAATGCAGCCTGCTCGGGATTTTTGTTTGCACTTACAACCGGCTCACAGTTCATTGAAACTGGTACCCATAAAAAAGTTCTGATCGTTGGTGCCGAAAAAATGTCGATGTTAACCGATTATACCGACAGGACAACCTGTGTGCTTTTTGGCGATGGCGGAGGCGGCGTATTGCTTGAGCCTACAACAGAAGAAGTGGGGATAATGGATTCTAAACACTATACAGATGGTTCAGGAAGGCAATACCTGTACCAGAAGGGTGGCGGTTCTGTGAAGCCACCATCATTCGAAACCGTTGCCAGTAAAGAACATTTTGTTCATCAGGAAGGCCAGTCGGTATTTAAATTTGCTGTTAAGGGAATGGCAGATGTTTCAGTAGAGATTATGGAACGGAATAACCTGACTTCCGATAGTATTGCATGGCTGGTACCACACCAGGCCAACCTGCGCATCATTGATGCCACAGCCAGAAGGATGAAGCTTGATCCCAGAAAAGTGATGATCAACATCCAGAAATATGGCAATACCACTACCGGTACCATTCCACTCTGTTTATGGGAATGGGAAGACCAGCTTAGCAAAGGCGATAACCTCATCCTGTCTGCCTTTGGCGGTGGATTTACATGGGGATCGGTATATGTTAAGTGGGCATACTGATCATTGTCCCTGCCTGCATTCGGTATTTTACATTTTACATTTTACATGTTCCATTTACATTTCTGATTTCGATATCCGATATTCGATTTTAATATGCGACCCCTCTGGGGTCGTGTAATTATTGTTGTCTTTTTTGCTATAAATATGTGATGCCTCCGGCATCAAGGCCTTTCTGAATAGTGAAGATTTTGTTAAAATATTTTGGATCCCAGAGGGATCCCATATCTATAGACAGCAACAAGAGAATAGATTTCGCGACCCCAGAGGGGTCGAATAATTTACAATTTCTGATTTCTGGTATCTGGTATCTGATTTTTGGTATCTTGTAACCTGAAAGGCCTTAATGCGTCTTATTACTGTATGAAGTTCAGGGAAGATCCATACTATATCCGGCTGATCCTGAAAGGAGATACTGAAGCGTATCGCCGATTGGTGGAAAAACACCAGGACCTGGTCTATACGATCGTGCACCGGATTGTTTCTTCAGCCGTGGAAGCAGAGGAGGTAGCACAGGATGTTTTTGTGAAGGCATTTAGCAAGCTTCCCGATTTTAAAGGGGAGGCGAAGTTCTCAACCTGGCTGTACCGCATCGCTTATAATACTGCAGTTAGCCATACCAGAAAAAAGAAGATCGACATCATATCAATGGATGAAAATGGGATCGAGAATCTTAGCGAAGAAGATGTTCAACAGGAGATCATGGGACTTTCTCCGGAGGAACAAAACAAATTGATCAGGATGGCATTGGAAAGCCTTCCCCGGACCGATAACCTGATGATCACACTATTCTATTATCATGGAAAAGGCCTTGAAGAGATCAGCGAAATTGTGGGATTAACACAGAACAATGTAAAGGTGAAGCTTTTTCGTATTAGGAGAAAACTATATAAAGAAATGAATGAATTAATGGATCGAAGTATAATTTCGATTGCATAAAGGAGGAACAGTCATGGTTAAAGAGGATAAACAAAATAATGGATTTATTAAGAACCTCATAAGGCAGGGTGGCATCGAAAAAGCGCCTGTGGGCTTTGCCGACAAGGTAATGACTGCCATTGATGCTGAAAATATCCCTGTCGGCGAAGGGCGCTGGTCGTGGAACGGATGGTGGCTATGGGCAAGCATCGTCTTTGCCTTTATCTGGCTGGTGATTGCAGTATTTTGGATCGACTTCTCTTTTATGGGCAGTGTTTTTGAAGGGATTGAACTGGACGGAAGCAGGATGACCCAGTTCTTCAGCAACCTGGGCAATGGCCTTGTTGGATTGTATGAAGGATTTAACATTTCATCCCTCAGCATAACCATTGCAGTCGCAATCGGGGCACTGTTCCTTATCGACAGGCTGCTTCGCAGAAAACCGGATATGGAAATCCCAATCATCTGATTTACCCCTATATATATACTCAGGCCGGATAAGGTTAATCCCTGACCGGCCTTTTTTGTATTTTAGTGAAAAATACAATATGCTTCCATTCTCACTTAGTTGCGAAATATCGGCTTTATTGTCGGAGAAAACCGGCAAAAAGCTTAGCATTAATAAAACCGTTCCTCTTTCGGGAGGATCCATCAATGATGCATATCTCCTTGAGACCACGGCAGGGAAATTCTTTATGAAATATAACCGGGCTTCAATATATCCGGGGATGTTTGAGCAGGAGGCCAGGGGTCTTGCATTATTGCACAATGCCGGCGTGATCCGGATCCCGCAAGTTGTTGATCACGGAGATACCGGAACGCACACATTTATCATCCTCGAATACCTTGATTCTGCAGGCAGGAAACATGATTTCTGGGAAGATTTCGGCAGGAACCTAGCTGCCCTCCACCGTCATACTGCCGATCAGTTTGGCCTCGACCATGATAACTATATTGGTTCCCTAAAGCAATACAATGATCAATATGTCCGATGGATTGATTTCTTCAGGGAACAGCGTTTACAGGTGCAGATTGAACTGGCAATCGAGTCAGGTCTTTTGCCTTCGCAGATCAAACAGGCATTTGAGCAGCTTTTTAAGCGGCTGGAAGATATTTTTCCTGAGGAGCCGCCTTCACTGATACATGGGGACCTCTGGAGTGGCAATTACATGGTGGACGAAAAGGGTGAAGCCTGTATCATCGACCCTGCTGTATATTATGGTTTCCGGGAGATGGATATTGGCATGTCGCGTTTATTCGGGGTATTTGGTTCGGAATTCTATGATGCATACAACGAAGCCTGGCCCATGGAACCCGGCTGGCGTGAACGTGTTGAGATCTGTAATCTTTATCCCTTGATGGTACATGTCAACCTCTTTGGGACAGGATACCTTGGGTCGGTCGAGAGCATTCTCTCGAGGTTTTAGGTGTTAGGTTTGATACTCGATACTTGATACTTGATACTCGATACTTGATACTTGATACTCGATACTTGATACTCGATACTTGATACTTGATATTTTGTACTCCATATTCAAACTGTGAATCTCTGTGCCTACTGTGCCTCTGTGGCAAGTGAAATTCAATTTCTTTTTCTTAATTTTGCACGGCTATAATTACAGCATACTACATGAATCATAACGAAGAAAACAAAGAAGTCACCAGGTCACTCAATTTCATCGAGTCAATTATAGAGGAGGATATCCGCAATAATAAGAACGAAAGCCGTGTGCATACACGTTTTCCCCCGGAGCCGAATGGTTACCTGCATATAGGGCATGCCAAGTCGATCTGCCTGAATTTCGGGCTGGCCAATAACTACAAAGGCCTTTGCAACCTGCGTTTCGACGATACCAACCCCACAAAAGAGGAAGAGGAATATGTTAACTCCATCATGGAGGACATAAAGTGGCTGGGTTTCGACTGGGAAGACCGGCTTTATTATGCTTCCGACTACTTTGACCAGCTGTATGAATGGGCTGAAAAACTTATCATTGACGGAAAAGCCTATGTAGATGACCAGACTGCCGAGGAGATCAGCGGGCAAAGGGGAACACCCACTCGCCCGGGAAT
>JAGLYE010000092.1 GCA_023132505.1 Bacteroidales bacterium
ATACCTCGTCTCCCGGGGGATGAACTATATCCGTGTATCTGCATTGGATAATATCCCGGCAGGGATTTATTTTCTAAGAATGGAGAGTGCTAAGTCTGTAATCACTACTAAGCTGATCAGGCAGTAGTATTTTACAAATTAAGATCCTTAATGATCTTTTCTATCCTGTTCTCAAGTTGAGAACGGACCATTTCATAATCGGCAATATCATTCAACTCGGCTTTTACGCCAAAGTAGAACTTGATCTTTGGCTCAGTACCTGAGGGACGCATACTGATCTTGCTGCCGTCTTCCAGAAAGAACTGAAGCACATTGGATTTCGGAAGATTGATAGGTGTTTCAGTCCCTTTTAGAATGTCTCTTGCAATAGAAAGATCATAATCCTTTATCATGACCACCTTACTATTGTTGATCACTGCAGGAGGATTGCTCCTGAAGCGTTCCATGATCTTGCGGATTTCTTCTGCGCCCGACATGCCTTTCTTGACCACAGCGATGAGGCCTTCCAGATAAAACCCAAATTCAAGATAAATATCCAGGAGGATATCGAAAATGGTTTTGTCTTGCGAAGATGCCCAGGCAGCAGCTTCAGCGATCATAGCGCAAGAGCTTACGGCGTCCTTGTCCCTGACAAAATCACCTATCATATAGCCATAACTCTCTTCTCCACCGGCTATGAAGGTCTTGCTTCCCTCATTTTTCCTGATGATATCTGCAATCCATTTGAAACCGGTAAGCACATCGTAGCTCTCAATCCCATACTTGTTTGCAAGGTCGATGAGCAATTCAGTTGTTACTATGGTCTTGACCATATATTCTTTGCCGGTGATCTTATCATTTTCTTTCCACTTACGGAAGATGTAGTACAGCAGTACAGAGGCAGTTTGGTTGCCATTGAGCAGGATGAATTTACCATGATTGTCTTTCACTGCGATACCGACGCGGTCGGCATCAGGATCTGTGGCCATTACCAGTGATGCACCTTCTCTTTCAGCTTTGGCAATAGCCATTTCCATGGCGGATGATTCTTCAGGATTCGGTGATTTTACGGTGGGGAAATTTCCGTCAGGCGCAGCCTGTTCTTCTACCAGGCTGATATTGGTGAAGCCAAAATTCTTCAGGCACCATGGCACCATGGTGGCACCGGTTCCATGCAATGGGGTATACACGATGGGGATATCATGATGCTGCTTAATGATCTCAGGGCTGAGGGATAGTTTCTTGAGCAGGTCAAGATACAGGATATCCGTTTCTTCACCGATGATTTGAATGAGATCCTGATTACCGTCGAACTTTACATCATCAAAGTTGGTTATCATCCTGACTTCCTCTATCACATTCTTGTCGTGGGGTGGGATGAGCTGGGCGCCATCGTCCCAATATGCCTTGTAGCCGTTATATTCTTTAGGATTATGTGAAGCAGTGATTACGACGCCGCTCTGGCATCCGTAATGCCTGATGGCGAATGAGAGCTCAGGCGTGGGTCGCAATCCGTCGAAAAGATAAACTTTTATGTTATTGGCAGAGAATACCTCAGCAGTAAGGCGTGCAAATTCAGGGCTGTTATTCCTTGAATCATAAGCTATGGCCACCTTGATCTGATTGTTGGCGCCATAGACCTTCCTGAGGTAATTGGCCAGCCCCTGGGTTGCCATCCCCACGGTATATTTGTTCATCCTGTTTGTCCCGACCCCCATGATACCGCGCAGTCCGCCGGTACCAAATTCAAGGTCGCGGTAAAAGGATTCTGTCAGCTCATGTGGATTGTTTTCCATCATGTTTCTGATTGCGTCCTTGCTTTCCGCATCAATGTTACCGTTTAGCCAGGCCTTGGCCTTTTTTATTACATTTTCGTTAAGATCACTCATATCCTGATTCTCTTTTCCTAATTCTTTAATGCATTTTTTCAATGATACACGCCAGTCGGGTATGCTAATGTTGAATTCTTTTTTGATCTTGCTTTTGTCGAGCAGGCTGAAAGCCGGCCTTGCAGCCTTTGAAAATCCATATTCCTCTGTAGTGACAGGAGTGACTTTACAATCCAGCCCTGAGTATTCGATGATGGCGGCGGCAAACTCAGCCCAGTTGGTGAGGCCTTCGCTTGAAAAATTATAAATTCTGACGCCATTGAAACTATTTAATCCGGGAAGTATGGTGAAAATGGCATCTGCCAGATCGCCGGCATAGGTAGGTGTTCCCTGCTGGTCGCATACTACCTTGAGTTCATCCTTTTCACGTGCAAGTTTCCTGATGGTTTTCACGAAGTTGTGGGTATATTCCGAGTAAAGCCAGGAAGTTCGGATAATGGCAGCATCAGGGCCTGCGGTGTGCACTGCCTGTTCGCCGATAAATTTGGAAAGAGCATATTTTGATTGCGGATGAGGTTCGTCAAGCTCTGTGTAGGCCGAGCCTTTCTTCCCGTCAAAAATATAATCGCTTGAGATGTGGATCAGGCCAAAGCCATGCTTTCTGGCCAGTCCGGCAAGCGTTTGCAAAGCATAGCCATTGATCTGCATTGCCTCCACAGGCTCATCCTCTGCTTTATCAACGGCATTATAGGATGCACAATTGATCAGTGCTTCAGGCTTGAAAGAAAGTATCAGTTTCTCAACGGCATCATAGCTTGTAATATCAAGATCCTCAATATCGGTAAACAGTAATTCAAGTTCAGGATGATTGTTGCTTCCTGCTTTGAGGGCTTTGCCCAATTGACCGTTTGCTCCAGTGACCAGTACTTTCATCTTTAGCTTTCAGATTGCAGTTTCTTGAAGTAATCTATTGTTCTCTCTAAACCTTCCCGAACGGGAGTTTTGGGTTCCCAGCCAAGGGCTTTTTTGGCCAGGCTGATATCAGGCTGCCGTTGCATGGGATCATCTTCGGGAAGGTCATCGTAAGTGTTTCCTGATTCGGAACCTGAGAGTTCCCTGACCAGTGATGAAAGGTCGAGCATGCTCATTTCGTTGGGATTACCCAGGTTAACAGGGCCTGTAAAGCTATCGTCGGTATTCATCAAGAGTATCAGGCCTTCAATCATGTCGTCCACATAGCAGAAGCTTCTGCTTTGCTTTCCGGTACCGTAAATGGTAATATCATCGCCCTTCAGGGCCTGCATAATAAAGTTGGAAACAACCCTGCCATCCTGCGGGTCCATGCGGGGGCCATAGGTGTTGAATATCCTGGCGATCTTGATCCTGACATTGTTCTGTTTCCTGTAATTCACAAATAATGCTTCAGCGCACCTTTTGCCTTCATCATAGCATGCCCTGGATCCGATTGGGTTCACATTGCCCCAATAGTCTTCTTTTTGGGGATGAACCTGAGGATCACCATAGACCTCGCTGGTGGATGCCTGCAGTATCTTTGCTTTTATCCTTTTTGCGAGTCCGAGCATATTGATGCTGCCGGCAACAGATGTTTTAATGGTCTTGATGGGATTGAACTGATAGTGGATGGGGGAGGCCGGGCAGGCCAGGTTATAGATCTCGTCCACTTCAATGAAGAAAGGCATGGTTATATCGTGCCTGATAACCTCGAAAAACGGATTATCCATCAGGTGCAGGATGTTTTTCTTGCTGCCCGTGAAAAAATTATCGAGGCAGATGACCTCATGGCCGTCCTTGAGTAGCCTCTCGCAGAGGTGTGACCCCAGAAATCCGGCCCCTCCGCTAACAAGTATTTTCTTTTTCTTCATTGTGATTGTATTTCTTTTCTATTTGCCAATGGCGAAATATGCGAAACCTGCGCCGGTCATTTCATCTTTATCATAGATGTTCCTTCCGTCAAAAATAGCAGGGTTTTTCATTATTGCTTTCATCTTCTTGAGATCCGGCACCCTGAATTCTTTCCACTCGGTGACCAGGAGGAGGCAATCTGCATCTTTCAAAACATCATATTGGTCATCAATCAGCTCTATGCGATCCCCTACCAGCCTCCCGGCTTCCTGCATTGCTACCGGATCATAGGCCGAGACCTTGCAGCCGGCATCCAGGAACAGCTTGATCAACACCCTTGAAGGGGCTTCGCGCATGTCGTCGGTTTGTGGTTTGAATGATAAGCCCCATAGGGCGATCTTTTTGCCTTTCAGATCGCCTTTGAAATAGTTTCTCACCTTTTTGTACAGGATCTTTTTTTGCAAGTCGTTTACCGATTCTACAGCTTGCAGCAATGCCATCTCAAAACCATTGTCAAGGGCAGTCTTTATCAATGCTTTAACATCTTTTGGAAAGCATGAGCCCCCATATCCTGTTCCGGGGTAGATGAATTTATTGCCAATACGAGGGTCGCTGCCAATGCCTTTTCTGACCATATCCACGTTGGCGCCTAAGATCTCACAAAGGTTGGCCACCTCGTTCATGAAGCTGATGCGTGTTGCCAGCATGGCGTTTGCCGCATATTTGGTCATCTCGGCTGAGGGGATGTCCATGAAGATTAATGGATGGCCATTGAGCGTAAAAGGTTTGTACAATTTTTGCATCAGCTTAACAGCCCTTTCGGATTCCGTCCCGATCACGATGCGGTCGGGTTTGAGAAAATCCTGTATTGCAGCGCCTTCCTTCAGGAATTCAGGGTTGGAGGCTACGTCAAAGGACATACCGTTCCCACGTTTGTCAAGTTCTTCCTGCACTGCCTTTCTGACCTTTTCACCGGTTCCCACAGGGACAGTACTCTTAGTCACTATAAGGATATAATCATCTATATTCCTCCCAACCTCACGTGCTACCTCAAGTACGTATTTCAGGTCGGCGCTTCCGTCTTCACCGGGAGGGGTTCCCACCGCGATAAAGATCACCTCACAGCCTTTCAGGGTATGGGCAAGTTTAGTGGTAAAATGCAGTCTGCCTTTGTCGAAGTTGCGGCTTATCATGGCATCCAGACCCGGTTCATATATCGGGACGATCCCCTTTTTCAGGCCTTCTATCTTTTGTTCATCAACATCGACACAGCTCACATCTATGCCTACTTCAGCAAAGCATGTGCCGGTAACAAGTCCTACGTATCCCGAGCCTACAATGGTTATTTTCATAAAAGTATTATGATGTTTTAGTCAGTTAATTTTAGTGGTGGTAAAGATAGTACCTTTTGGGTGTTGAGTGTTGAGGGTTGAGGGTTGAGTGGAGTTCTAAGTTTTAAGTTAATCCCTTCAACTAGACACTATCCACTCCCTGCACCCTGAACCCTGCACCCTAATAATGTATCTTCAACTCACTCTCATCCCAATCTTTAAATGCTTCCAGTGCTTCATTGCGCATGATATTGATGAATGGGATCTCTCTTTTTTCAGGAGAAAGTTCCATCTCCTGGTATATGAAGTCATCATCGAAACCCGATGCGGCAGCATCTTTTCGTGTGCCGGCATAATAAACCCGATCCGGCCTGGCCCAATAGATAGCTCCCAGGCACATAGGGCAGGGTTCGCAGCTGCTGTACATCTCGCAGCCTTCTAACTGGTATGTTTTTAAATCCCGGCATGCCTGGCGGATGGCAACGATTTCTGCATGGGCAGTTGGGTCATTACTGGGGGTCACCTCGTTCATGGCTTCAGCTATGATCTGCCCGTCTTTAACTACAATGGCGCCAAATGGACCACCTTTGCCCGACTTAACATTTTCCTTCGCCAATTGAATGGCCTTCTCCATAAATTTCTGATTGTATCTGTCCATGCTTACAAATAGTTATTCCAATTTCCTTTATAAGTGGGGTGAGCTATAGCCACCTCAAGCCTTTCCATAAACTCATCCCTTGGGATATTTATTGCCCCGAGGCTTCTCATATGCTCAGTATCCTGTTGGGCATCAATAAGTTGGAAGTTCCAATGTTTCAGTAGTTTAACCAGTTGATATATGGCGAATTTGGAAGCATCGCTCACATGAAAAAACATTGATTCCCCGAAAAATGCCCTTCCGATGGATACCCCGTACAATCCACCGATAAGCTTTCCGTCCTGCCTTGTTTCCACTGAGTGGGCAAATCCTTCCCTGTGCAGCTTGATATATGCCTTAATCATTTCATCGGTGATCCAGGTATAATCCTGGCCCTTTCTGGGGATGTTAGCACAATTTTTTATCACGGCAGTGAAGTCCTGGTCAATGGTATAAGAATATTTGCCGCTTCTGATCAATTGCCTCAGGCTGTGGCTCACTTTAAAGTTTTCAGGAAAGAGCACCATTCTTGGATCCGGTGACCACCAAAGTACCGGGGCGCCTTTACTTGGCCATGGGAAAATGCCATTGGCATAAGCGAGGATAAGCCGGTCAACAGAAAGATCGCCACCAATGGCCAGGATACCCTCATCTTCCGCTAAGGAAGGATCGGGAAAACTTAATTCCTTATTTAACCTGAATATTGGCATATCAGTTCCTTATAGCTTATCAAGACAGCGTATGATCGTTTTACTTGTTTCTTCTACCTGATCCGGTGTAATGATAAGGGGAGGGGCAATGCGGAA
>JAGLYE010000093.1 GCA_023132505.1 Bacteroidales bacterium
ATTAGTTGAACTAGTTGAATTAGTTAAATCTGCTGGCCTACTGTCTACTGCCTACTGCCTACTGCCTACTGTCAACTGTCAACTGCCTACCGCCTACACATAGCCAGGGCCAGGGCCTCACCATATTCTTCAGCCGCCTTGAGATCATCTTCACCGGGGGAGAATTTCACAAATATTCCATCTTCAAAATACTTCAGTTTGAGATTCTGAAGATTTGTTTCAATGATCTTCTTTCCCTCACCGCTCCAACCATAGGAACCAAAGCCGCCTGCCAGTTTTTTCCTGTCGCGTATAGGATTTATCACCGCAAACAGTTTATAAACAGGCAATAGTATATTCTGGTTGATGGTAGGGCTTCCAACAATGACGGCAGCGCTTCTGGCCATAGCTGCATCGAGATCGCCAAGTGAAACAGTTTCTATATCACAGATATCTGCTTTCATACCATCCACTTTCCTGATCCCTGCAGCGATTCTTTCCGCAATGACACCTGTTTTATGATAAGCCGAGACATAGGGTATGAACACCCTGTTATCTTCGTGTTCATCGAGGGCTTCCCTGGCATATTTTTCTGACAGATCAACCCATTTCCGCCAATCTTTCCGCAGGATAGGGCCATGGCCGGTGCATATTGTTTGTATCTCAAGCGGGCGTATCTTTTCTATTGCCTTAAGCATGAACTTGCTGAACGGCTTCAATATCACATCGAAATAATACTTGAAAGCATCTCCAAAATCGCCGACCATATCATCATACATAGCATCATCGCAATAATGCGAGCCGAAGGAATCACAGCTAAACAGCAGCTTATCTTCTTCGAGATAGGTATACATTGTGTCGGGCCAATGCAGGTTGGGGGCACTTATGAATTTCAAAGTCTTATTGCCAAGGTCCAGGCTTTCGCCATCCTTAACCACCAGGTGTTTAAAACCCGGTTCAAATATGTCGTTCAGGTACCTGATGGCATTCCTGCTTCCTACAACGGTTGCGTCAGGTGCCAACTCCAGCAACCGCATCAGGTTGCCTGAATGGTCGGGTTCCGTATGATTGAAAATAATATATTCGATCCCTGCAGGATCGGTCAGGCTTCTGATCTTCTCAATGTAAGGCTCCCAGAATTTCTCCTTTGTGGTTTCAATAATGGTCTTTTTTTCAGCATTAATGAAGTATGAGTTATAGGTGGTTCCGAATTCTGTTTCCATCACCACATCGAATGTAACAATATCATAATCGAGCACACCAATCCAGTGTACATCAGGAGTTATCTCCAACACTTTATTATCTGTATTTTTCATCATGCAGCTAAATTAACATCAAATACAATTATAGATCAAGCTTAGTTTGTCCGTCATCTTCCGAGTCGCTTTCCGGATCCTCGGCAATCTTTGTTTTTTTCCCTGGTTTTCGACTTTTTTTTACCTCTGCATTTTTGGCAGGAGCTTCGGGTTCTGCCGTTTTAGCAGTATCTATAGCTTCTGCTGTTTCATCCTGCGGAGGTTCATAAGGCAGTGGATCCAGAAATTCAATTCTCTTTACAGCATGTGCTGTCAGGCGTTTCCCTTTTGCCTTATAGCTTTTAATGCCGATAAAATCAGCTGCTTCCAGTTTCAGGTCATCAATAGGTTTCCCGTTTGCCTTTTCATCAAATTTAACCTCCAATACCGGAAGATAATCCAGGCTGTAAGCGAGCAACTTTGAATCAGGGTGCTCGCCAATAAAAATGGTTTTCTTATAACTTTCGTCAAAGTGGAACCTTTTTATATACATGAAGCCCTGTGCAGCATTCCAGAATACAGCAGTCATAATCTTACGAGGGTCAAACTTTTCGATGAACACCATGTCTTCATCAAAATGATTGCTGAGGTCGAAATTATAATGCCTGTAGTTTCCTGACTTGCTGATAGTTAATATCTTATCATCACCTATAAATGCGCCCAGGCAGGTTCCCCTTTCGGCTACATTCAGGCGTTTTACAGTATCGTCGAACCAGATATCCCTGGCACCAAGTGTAGAAACGCCTTCTTCCTTTTTTACTATGCTTTTTACCGGTCGCCTGCTGAGGATATTACCGTAGGAGCCCCGGCCCTTAATCGCAAGGGTGCTAAAATCATATTCAAGAGAAGATATTTTCAACTTTTTGTTAGGTCTCAACACTATCCTGATCACTTCGGCCTCCCCGTTGGGGTTGGCACTGAAATAATGGACCTTTGAGCCCGCAGTTCCCCGTGTAAGGGAATACTCCTTATCACGTGTGATGCCCATTACCGGAAATCGCTTCACCATATATTTCCCTTGTTTACCATCCCGGTAAACCATATTATAGATAGTACGATCGTCGCCACGCTTAAATACCCCGATATGCACAACCTCTTTACCCACAAAAGTCTTTGAAGTCATCTTTGTAACAAAAAAGTTACCATCTGCCCTGAAAACGATAACATCATCTATATCGGAGCAATCGCATATATATTCATGTTTTCTGAGTGAAGTGCCTGCAAAGCCTTCTTCCCTGTCGAGATATAGTTTTTGATTAACAGCCACCACGGCAGTTGCTTGGATCGTATCAAAATTCCTGATCTCTGTTTTGCGTTCCCTTCCTTTACCAAACTTTTTCTTGATCTGTCTGAAGTAGTTAATACTGTAGTCGATGAGGTGCTCAAGATGGTTTAGTACTTCTTCCATTTCTTCCTCAATCGCCTTGATGACCTCATCAGCTTTAAGGGAGTTGTGCCTGGAAATGCGTTTGATCTTAATTTCAGTAAGTCTGATGATATCATCCCGGTCAACCTCTCTTTTAAATCGCTCTTTGAATGGGTCAAGGCCTTTATCGATAGTGGTGATAACGGATTCCCAGGTTTTACAATTTTCGATTTTCCGATAGATCCTTTCCTCAATAAATATTTTTTCCAGTGAAGAAAAGTGCCATTGCATTTCCAGTTCGCCTTTACGTATCAACAATTCGCTTCGCAGGAGTTCTACGGTGTTTTGTGTTGAAATATCAAGGATTTCCTTTACAGGCAAAAACCTGGGTTTATCATCATCAATCACACATGAATTGGGGGATATTGACATTTCACAATTCGTGAAAGCATAGAGTGCGTCGATGGTCTGGTCGGGGGAAACCCCGGAAGTAAGGTATATCAGTATCTCAACATGTTCTGCAGTATTGTCGTCGATCTTTTTGATCTTGATCTTCCCTTTATCATTTGCAGCAAGGATTGTTTCGATCAGGCTGACTGTGGTAGTACCAAAAGGCACTTCTGTAATGGAAAGTGTTTTTTTATCTATCTGGTTGATCCTGGCGCGTACACGCACTCTTCCTCCCCTCAGTCCTTCATTATACCTGGAAAAATCGGCAAGCCCTCCTGTCGGAAAATCCGGCAGCAGCTGATAACTCTTATTTTTCAATATACTGATAGAGGCATCGATAAGTTCATTAAAATTATGCGGAAGTATCTTTGACGCAAGTCCAACGGCTATACCTTCCACTCCCTGGGTAAGCAAAAGAGGGAATTTTACGGGCTGGGTCACCGGCTCCTTGTTCCGGCCATCATAACTAATTTTCCAGTTGGTTGTTTTTGGGTTAAAAACGACGTCCAGCGCAAACTTCGAAAGTCTTGCCTCAATGTATCTTGGAGCAGCTGCAGAATCACCTGTAAGGATGTTTCCCCAGTTACCCTGGGTTTCGATCAGAAGGTCTTTCTGACCAAGTTGCACCAGGGCATCCCCAATGGAAGCATCACCGTGGGGATGATATTTCATGGTATGGCCAATGATGTTAGCCACTTTATTAAAGCGTCCGTCATCCATATCCTTCATAGCATGCAGGATACGGCGCTGGACGGGTTTCAGTCCATCAAAAACATTGGGCACCGCCCTTTCAAGGATCACATAAGAAGCATAATCCAGAAACCAGTTCTCATACATCCCTGAAAGCTGGATGGTTTGGTATTCACTACTTTTTACATCCTGGCTTTCATCGGGGTCCTGATCCGGATTTTCAACATCCTCACCGGGTAAATCCGTTTCCTTTGGATCCGGCTGCATCCCTTCTTCCTTGATTGGCTTATCTTCTCCTTTTTTGTTGGCCATCGGATTTTGTTTATTTAACTAAGCTTGATATCTCCTTAAATTCATCTGTTCCGGAGTATTTGAACAATTATTCACTCATTTATCTGCAAATTTCCTAAAGATTCAGGAAAAAAAGTAATTAATAAAAAGGTTTTTATTAACATTCAATCGTTCAGAAGCGCAATACAGGCAAGGCTTCTCATCATCTTCGGACAAAGCGCAGCAGCAAAATCTCAAGCAGAATGAAAAATAATGACAACCATACAAAAAGTTTCCAAAAGCTGGTTCCCTGGCTAAACTCGTACACTGCCCGGCTAAGTTGCTCTTCTGCCAGCTCTATAACAAACACATTATCAACATCCTGACCAGCTATCATCTCCTTAATTTGATCACCGGTATAAATTGCCGGATCTGATTCCAAACGATCATAGTTAAAGGAAAAGCTCATAAGCAAATCATCCGATGATAATAATTCATAATGTCCTGCCTGCACTATTCTGTCATATAATAATAGTTCGTTGCCCCTCCCTCTGCTTTGTATTCCGGGAATGAATTCATAGTCGGAATCCAGCAGTTTAACCAGTAGTTTATGTTCTCCCGGAATTCTATCCAATCCGGTATTGATGATCTCATCCTTACCCATAGTATAATAGATTTGCTCCTGGGGGCGGCTGAGCATTGCCATGCGATACATAAGCGGAACCCAGATCGCATGCCTGGCAAGATTGCCATATTCATCACCAAGGGGAGAAGCCAGCAGGTAAACTTTGCCTTTAGCATGGCGTGTCATACTGATATATGAATCACCATTCTGCAAGTCCATGATCACATCATGATATTTATTGCCATCTACTCTGAATGGATAATGTCCTCTTACAAAGGGCAGATCAGGGTTCTCAGGAACTGACTCAAACACTTCTGAGAAGATCTCGTGCCCGGTATTCAATCCTGTTACCATCAGCCTGCTTGTATCGAAGGGCATAAGCTGCCCGAAACTGACCCTGGAAAGAAACTGATTTAATGTGTTGATATCGGCATCCTTCCCGGGCACCAACATCAGGCTTCCGCCTGAAGTGACATATTTTTCAACTTCGCTGGATAAACCTGTTGTCAGCATCGTGATATTATCAAGTACAATAAGATCAACACCGGAAAACCTACTGTAATCCAACTTATTGACCACTTCTTCCGAAAAATAAAAAACCGAATCATTGGCAAAGAGGCTTGAAAAATAAAAACCACCTTCTTTTTCACTGATCAGCAGGACGGGGATCCTGTCTTTCACTTCCCATGTCAGAAACATGCGGTCATCCCAGGTGACCGGATAATCTTCAATCATCACCAGGCCTGACTGCTTGCCTGCCACGTTATTATTAAACGGAAGATTAACACCGGCCTTTCCTTCTGCTGCAATATCAAAGGTTCCCAGTGCCTTTTGCACTCCATTTATCATCAGTCTGACAGGGATCTTTTGCAAATCGATTTCGCTGGCATTTACAAAGCTTATATGCAGAACCTGGTGTTGGTTCAAATGGTTGTAGGGTGTTTCAAACCAGCAACTGTCGATATATATATTACCAAATGCTGATGTGAGCACCGGTACAAAAAAGAACATGTTTACAGTGTCAATATCTGATAATGCAAGATCGAACGAAGACTTTTGAAAGTCTGAGATCAAGTAAAAATGCAATTCATCAGTACTCTTTGGGGGCTGAGATTCCTGCATCCGTTCATAAATCACCGGTAACATCCGATGCAGTGGTGATATTTCAACCTCATGTAATAAGTTTACAAATTCATCCCTGTTATAATACTGCTGGTGTTTACCCTTAAAATTGTTTGTAAGCAATTGAAACCTGTCGGAAGGCCCGTAGGCGGCTGCAACTTCTTCTGCCTTTGCCTTTGCAACATCCAGCAGGCTATGTCCATTTACTGCTGCCTGCATGCTCATCGAGTTATCCACATATATGCTCACAAAACGCTCGGCCGACCTTTGCAATCCCCCGGAGCCGGGAATATATGGCCGGGCAAAGGCAATTACCAAAAAAGTGATGGCAAGGATCCTGCTAATCAGGATAAGCAAATGACGAAGCCGGTTTTGCTTTTTTGTTTCATTTTTTATGCTTTTCAAAAACTTCAGGTTTGTGAAATACAATTTCTTATACCGTCTGAAGTTGAACAGGTGGATGATAATGGGAATAGCAATAGCCAGAAGTCCGAATAACCAATATGGGTGGATGAATTCCATGAAATTAATACGCGCTTAGAATGTGTTTATTGCCTGGCAAATGTAAACAATATCTCAGATGACTTTATGATTGTATGACTTTGTGACTCTCACAGTCTCA
>JAGLYE010000094.1 GCA_023132505.1 Bacteroidales bacterium
GGAGTTCGGAGTTTGGAGAAATTAATCATTATACATTATTCACTATACATTCACTATACATTATTCACTATACACTTCAATTAGGCACTTGGCACTAGGAACTAGGCACTATGCACTAATAAGACGTGTTCATTGCCGTAAGCTCCTTGATAGAGCGTAAAATGAACTGTTCATTTTCATCAAAATCAATATCCCTGCGGCTATACACCCTTTTAGCGATGTCGATGGCTTTACGGATGGGGAAGTCATCAAAACCTTTCGTTCCGCCCCATGCAAAGGATGGAATAAAATTACGCTGAAATCCTGATCCGAAGATGTTGGAATTCACACCGATCACAGTCCCGGTATTGAACATGGTATTGATCCCGCATTTACTGTGGTCGCCCATTACCAGCCCGCAAAACTGGAGCCCGGTATCAACAAATGTCTGGTCGGGATAGCTCCACATTTTCACAAGGTCGTAATTATTTTTAAGGTTGGAATTATTGGTGTCGGCCCCCAGATTGCACCATTCGCCGATAACGGAATTGCCCAGATATCCATCGTGAGCCTTATTTGAGTATCCGAATATCACTACATTATTAAGCTCCCCCCCTACTTTTGAATACGGGCCGATAGTAGTGGCACCGTATATTTTGGCACTCATTTTCACGACTGAATTATTGCAAAGGGCAAAAGGCCCGCGGATCATACTGCCTTCCATGATCTCGGCATTTTTTCCAATATAAACCGGGCCTGTTGTGGTATTGATCGTGGCACACTCAATCTTTGCCCCCTTTTCTATAAATATATCATTTCCGAGCAATGTATTTGTCTTGCTCAGGGGTTCAGATTCCCTTCCTTTTGTAAGAATCTCATAATCTGCCCGCAGGGCTGCATCATTATTATTAAAGATATCCCATGTGGCAAATAACTTCAGAAATTCACAGTTTGTTTCCAGCTCTTCCATGCCCTCAGTGTCATCCATATTATCCAGTTCGCTGGCAGTCAGGCGCATAGCAATGATCACCTCATCTTTTACGAGGACCTGGTTGATCCCCAGTTTTTTGACTTCATCCACAAGTTGATCATCAGGCAGAATCGAGCCATTGATAAGGATGTTATCTTCTCCCTTTTCGATCGGGAACTTCACGCTGAGATAATCCTCAGTCAATGAAGATGTTTTCACGCCCAGGTAATATTCCCATTTCTCCCTGATCGTCAGTATACCTATCCTGATATCACCGACAGGCCTTGTAAATGTTAGTGGCAGCAGGTAATTCCTTCTGAAATTATCGAAAATTATGTAATTCATTCCTTCAAATATTTCCTTGATTAACCAGATACAAAGGTAGATATTTTTCCTTTTATTTTTAATTGCATATTTTCCCGGGTACGGGGGACGGGGGACGGGGTTATTTTCGATACTTGATACTCGATACTTGATACTTGATACTTGATACTCGATACTTGATACTCGATACTTGATACTCGATACTTGATACTCGATACTTGATACTTTATACTCGATATTTGATATTTGAAGGGGATAGATGATAGAAGACGTATTGAAACAAAATACATAAAAAAAGGCCGTCACTATGAATGAACAGCCTTTCAATATTTTTTGGTGATGATTATTTATCGTTTTTCTTTTCGAGGTGTTTTTTATACCTGCTACGGAATTTATCTACGCGCCCTGCTGTATCCACGAGCTGCATTTTCCCGGTATAGAACGGGTGTGAAGTATGAGAGATCTCCAGCTTTACCAGCGGGTATTCGTTCCCATCTTCCCATTTGATGGTTTCTTTGGTTTTCACGGTTGATTTAGAAAGGAATGTGTATTCATTCGACATATCCTTAAAAACCACGAATCTGTAATCTGTAGGGTGAATATCCTTTTTCATTTTTTCCTCCTTTATTTCGGGCTGCAAAATTACGGGCTTTTTATCAAACTGCAAAATATATTATACAAAAATTTAATTTGTTGGCACTTTTTGTAAAAGGCTTATACATGGCCACTGAGGCACAAAGACACAGAAAATCACGGTTTATCAACAACTTAACAGTGTAACTCTGTGTTTTCGAGCATTGTGATAAAATCTGTGTAACTCCGTGGCTCTGTGCCTTCGTGGCTATATTTGCAATAAAAATTCCATCGTATCAACGCCATCAGCGTAATCCCAAAGCTTCGGATATTGTCCTGTACCGGGTGGAATGCTGCCTGCAAGCCTTTTGTCGGCGGAAATCACGCACTGGATGTTTTCCGATTCATCCTTAATGAAATCATTAACTTCATCGGGCTTATTATACCTTTCAAAATGCAGGACGGATACAGGTGAAGCCATGCTTGTTGATTCTTTCAATAAGAGAAAGCCATTATCGAAATGCTGATCTCCATTGACCAGTAAAATGGATTTGTTATAATCGTAGTTGTTATTGTATTTGTGATGTTCAGCCACAGGGGAAAAGCCCTCGATGGCCTTAAAGAAGTCCTTGAAATCATAATCCTGCGGAACGAATAATTTAGATACATTCCGGCAGCCCAGTCCATAATACATGAAGATATCGTCGCCCAAAGCTATTAGCTCATCCCTGCTCTCATTCCCTGACAACACTGCAAGGGCATTCCTGTTTTTCCGGATGATATGAGGATATTTTCCAAAGTAGTAATCAAAATACCTGGCTGTATTATTGCTGCCGGTAGCTATCACTGCATCGAAATCATGGATGAAACTGTCGGTAAATTCAATCAATTCAGCAAAAGCCGGTTCCATGCTGATAAGCAGATCGGCGAAAGCCAGGATCAGGTATGTGTCGTCAGATGACAACTTCACCTGCACTTTATGCCCGGACATTAACACACATAGAAAATCATGAAAGCCTACTGCGGGGATATTCCCGGCCATGACAACCACCACAGTTTTCTGCTCCGCAGGCGTGTTAAGGTCGTACATAGCAGCCCATTTCTCAAGGTCCTCACGCTTGAGGCCATCTCCCAATGCATAAAACATTTTAAACACTGATTCTTCAGTAAACCATGCATTTGCACCGATAGCATCATGAAAGCCTTTTTCCAGGGAGGCAACATCAATCACAATATGGTTGAACTCCTGACTTTTGCCCAATTCCTTCAGGAGTGATCCAAGCCGGCTGAATGCTTCAATTCTGTTAATGATATCCATGATTTGTCAACTTATTATCACTTAACAAAAATATTCAATAATTTAATACATAAGCAAATCATATTTCAGGCAAATATCATATATTTGTGGAGCCAAATATCAGGTTATCCTGAGCAAAGAATAAAAACTATTTAACATAAGATATTATGAAGAAACACAACTTTTATGCGGGCCCTTCCATCCTTCCTCAATACACCATTGAGAATACTGCAAAAGCCTTGATCGATTTTGCCGATATGGGATTGTCGTTGATGGAAATCTCACACAGGAGCAAACAGTTTGTTGCCGTGATGGACGAAGCACAGGCGCTTTTCAAAGAATTGCTCGACATTCCTGAAGGTTATTCAGTTATATTTTTGGGCGGTGGTGCCAGCACCCAGTTCGCCATGGTGCCCTTCAACCTCATGAAGAAAAAATCTGCTTACCTGAATACAGGTTCATGGGCAAAAAAGGCCATCAAGGAAGCGCAGGCGTTTGGAGAAGTTGTAATAGTAGGCAGCTCGGAAGATAAGAATTTCAACTATATTCCCAAAGGCTATACCATTCCTGAGGATGCCGATTATTTCCATATCACAACCAACAACACCATATATGGCACTGAGATCAAATATGATATCGACTCCCCCGTACCACTGGTTGCCGATATGTCATCTGATATTTTCAGCCGTCCGATAGACGTATCAAAATATGCCATCATTTATGGCGGTGCCCAGAAGAACCTGGCCCCTGCCGGCGTTACTTTTGCCATTGTCCGTGATGATATCTTAGGCAAGGTTGAACGCCATATTCCTACAATGCTGAAATACCAGACCCATATCGACAAGGGTTCTATGTTCAATACACCTCCGGTCGTACCGGTCTTTGCAGCACTTCAAACCCTGCAATGGCTGAAAAACCTCGGTGGCATCAATGAAATCCACAAAGTGAACAAGTTCAAAGCCGGGCTGCTCTACGATGAGATCGACCGCAATCCTTTATTCACTGCTACTGTATCGCATCCTGACGACCGCTCTATCATGAACATTTGCTTCGTGATGAATGCAGGCTATGAGAACCTGGAACAGGAATTCTTTGATTTTGCTTCATCAAAAGGCATGATAGGCATAAAAGGACACCGTTCCGTTGGTGGATTCAGGGCTTCTACTTACAATGCACTCCCCATAGAAAGTGTTGAGGTATTGGTTGGTGCAATGCAGGAATTTGAAAATATGCACAAATAGCATAAATTAACAGACACTTATTTCCGGGGGAATCCATCTCCCGTAAAGCAAACAATATCAAAAAACGAATATTATGACAAAAGTATTGGTAGCCACGGTAAAGCCTTTTGCACCGGCAGCTGTAAATGGCATCAGAGAAGTAGTAGAAGGTGCAGGCTATGAAATGGCCCTGCTCGAAAAATATGAGGATCAAAAGGATTTTATTGATGCAGCATCAGATGCCGATGCCATCATTATAAGGAGCGATAAGGCCAATGCAGAGGTGATCGCAGGAGCAAATAAGCTCAAGATCATTGTCAGGGCCGGAGCCGGTTACGACAATGTTGACCTCGAAGCAGCAACAGCAAAGGGTATCGTTGTCATGAACACACCCGGGCAAAACTCCAATGCCGTGGCGGAACTCGCCCTGGGCATGATGGTATATATGGCCAGAAACAGGTTCAACGGCACCTCCGGACGGGAACTGAGAGGCAAGAAGCTTGGCATCCACGCTTATGGTAATGTGGGCAGGTATGTGGCTGAAATTGCTAAAGGATTCGGCATGAAATGTTATGCCTTCGACCCATTTATCAGCAAGGAAGATATTGAAAAAGACGGAGTAATTGCTCTGGACAGTGTTGAAGAGCTATACAGCACATGCCAGTTTATCTCTTTGCACATCCCTGCTAACGAGAAAACAAAAGGCTCTGTCAACACAGACTTGCTTTCGATGATGCCACAGGGTGCTACCCTGATCAACACCGCCCGCAAAGAGGTCGTTTGTGAAGATTCCCTGAAAAAGGCCTTTGCTGAGAGAGATGACTTCATATATATTTCAGACATAGCACCTGATTGCGCGGAGGAAATTGCAGAGCATTATGAAGGAAGATTTTTCTTCACACCAAAGAAAATGGGTGCCCAGACTTCTGAAGCAAATATCAACGCAGGCATAGCTGCTGCAAGCCAGATCAAAGCATTCCTTGAAGAGGGAGACAGAACATACCAGGTCAATAAGTAATTTATCATCTGGCGACAAAACAAAACTAATATTTGCACAAACCCAGACTAAGCAGATCATTATGGACAAGGTAAATGATAGAAACAACACTTTTTTCAGATTTGAGGATCTCAGGATCTACCACAAAGCCCTCAACTATTCTAAATCGGTGCATGAAGTGACCAGGCCGCATGTATCTGAGCAAAATAAGCTGCTGACAGACCGTTTCAACACATCCGCACAAAACATCGTTCTTAACATCGCAGAAGGTTCGGCAAGAAATAAAAGCCAGTTCATTTATTATTTAAAGATGGCCAAGAGCGCAGTGAGGGAGTGCCTGGTGTTGACCAGCATTTTCTATAACCTGGAACTTTTTACCGATGCCGAAGAAGATGAATCCAGAAACCAGCTGATGGAAATGACAAAAATGATCGGTGCACTCATTTCCTCCCTCCAGAGGAGTAGTAACAAGAAGGAAGATGAGAGCGACAACTACAATCCCGACAGTGACATGCCGGCAGATTGATCTTCAGCAATTATCACAATTTCATAAAAATATCCGATACTAAAAGCAATGCTTAACAGCATAACCACAAAACATGATTAAACATGGCAATACTAAAAGCATTTAAAGGACTGAGACCGCCAAAAGAGATAGCAAAGGAACTGGCATCAAGGCCTTACGACGTATTAAATTCTGAAGAGGCCAGGAAAGAAGCCGCCGGCAATAAATATTCATTACTGCATATTATCAAGCCTGAGATCGACCTTCCGGCAGACATTGACGTGCATTCACAAGCCGTTTATGAAAAGGCCGTTGAGAACTTCAACAAATTTAAGGATAAAGGCTGGCTGGTACAGGATGAGGAAGACTATCTGTACATCTACGCACAAACCATGAACGGGAAGACCCAGTATGGAATTGTTGGTTGTGCTGCCGTTGAAGACTACATGAACAATATCATTAAAAAGCATGAGCTTACGCGTCCCGACAAGGAAGAGGACAGGATGAAGCATG
>JAGLYE010000095.1 GCA_023132505.1 Bacteroidales bacterium
TGCTGGAGGATATGGTTGTAAACGACGACCTGATAGAATTAACAGTAGAAACAGTTGATGGCAAGGATTTCGTGAAGATTGAAAGCAGCGGTAAACTGCATAAGATCATTGACAACAGAAATCTCACATCATGAAAGTATTCCACCGATCGAAACTCAGCATACAAAACGATATAGGAAGCCTGCCTGAAGCAGAGGCCTGTGTATGCAAGGTGGCTGAACAGATAGGTTTTAGTGATCACGACAACAAGCAAATACAACTTGCCCAGGAAGAGGCACTTACGAATATCATCAAGCATTCCTTTGTACCGGGGCAACTCGAGGATATCGTGATAGAGTTCTGTCAGGTGCCATTGGGATTGAAGATCAGCATCTGGGTGAAGGGAATCCCATTCGACCCGGCTCTCTTTCCCGTTTACAGCAGAAAGAGCCTTGAAAAAAAATACGATGACCGCGGACTTGGAACATATCTCATCAGGAACGTGATGGATGAGTACTCATATATCAACCACGGGCATGATGGTATTGAGGTTATACTGGCAAAAAACCTTGCCACCAGGTCCATTGAAGACCTTATCAATGATGGGGAGACTGAAGCTATAGACAGCACTTATTCCACAGATGGGGAAAAACCGGAATACAGTATTGGCCTGATGAACGCGGAGGAAGCAGTTGAGGTTTCACGACTTGCTTATTACTCATACGGATATACTTATCCCTATGAAAACATCTACTACCCCGACAAGGTAGTCCGTCTAAATGAAAGCGGACGCCTGGTATCCATGGTAGCACGACTTGAGAGCGGTGAGATCATAGGCCATTCAGCACTGTCGATGGAATCGGATGACAATTCCAATGCTGAACTGGGCATTGCCTTCAGCAATCCGGGATACCGTGGCATGGGGATCATGAATAAATTATGGGAGGCGCTTATTGATAAGGCCATTAAAGAAAAGATCCTGGGTGTATATGCCATGACTGTCACAACACACCCTTACTCGCAAATGGCAGCCCATCATTTTGGTATGAAAGACTGTGCTTTGCTTCTATCCAAGGTGCCGGTGCTCAAGTTCAAGGATATCCGGGAAGAAAGCCATCCCAGGGAGAGCATCATGATTGCCTATCGCTATCTGAATCCCCCGGTTTCCATGACCATCTATCCGCCGAAGAAACATGTGAAGATGATCAGAAATATTTTCAGGAATATTGGAGTCGAGCCGGAGGTGACGGAAAGTAAGGTGTCCTTATCCGATCTAAAAGGCAAACGTTCCAAGCTAAAAGTAAAGCCTGACACAGAGTTCGTGACAGCAAACATACAGGTCGACCAATATGGTGAACATACAATAAAAAAAGTTGCAGAAGACCTGAGGCAATTTTGTGTAGAGCGCTATGAAACTATCTATCTGTCGTTAAGCCTGAATGATCCTTTTACAGCCATTTTATGTCAGGAGTTTGAGAAGCTGGGATTCTTTTTCTCAGGAATACATCCCGGAGATAATGATGTCAGTTTCCTGACTTTGCAATACCTGAACAACCAGGTGATGGATTATGGTGTATTGAACCTGGACTCGAAATTTGGGAAGGAATTAATGAATTACGTCGAAAAATGTGATCCGAATGCTTAAAGGGGATTTTAGGAATGTCATCCCTAATAATTATCCGGGATATTTTTCATGATGTTGGAAATAAACTCCCGGGCACGGAATAGCTGCGCCTTCACCGTTCCAAGGGGCAGGTCAAGTTCTGCAGCGATCTCCTCGTACGAATGCTCCTTGAAATAACGGAGTTCTATCAACTGCCTGTAATGAGGCTTTAACTTTTCGACCACCTCGCGCATCAGCACCATCTTCTCTTTCTTCATTACAGTTTCCTCAGGATCAGGTGTATCCGAAGGAATATAGTTTGCCAGCTCATTGCCTTCCTCTCCACCAGGGCTGCTATTCATGGAAAAAGTACGCTTTTTCTTTTTCCGCATAAAGTCAATGCAATTATTGGAGGCAATCTTGAACAGCCAGGTGCTGAAAGCGTAATCAGGTGTATATTGCTCCAGCTTTTTAAATGCTTTCCCAAAGGCCTCGATGGTCAGATCATCGGCATCGCAGGTATTGTTCGTCATCTTAAGTAACATGAAGTAAAGCGAATCCCGGTAGTTGCTCATCAATGCTGCATATGCCTTCTGGTCGCCATTGTTGATGGCAGCCTGTACCAGCTGATAATCGCGCATGGCCTTATCGGTAAGATTAGGATTTACTTCCATTTATCAGGCTTACTGAATATATTCACCAGACTGAGCATGGGATAAAACACGATCAGAAATAATTCCGCTAAAGGCGAAAATAGTAATAATTTTCTTTCATTCAGTCGGTTCATGCACATTTTAGTAATTAACAAATAACTAACAAAACGCACAAATAATACAGCCCCGACCACTATAAAGTTATATCCCAATGACATAAGAAGAATGAACAAGCCGGGGAATATTAACTGGCTGATCGACCAGGTACCCAATAACCATTTAAAGCGGGGGCGATAGTACTTCCATGTTGTCAGGTGCCGTCGCTTTTGTTTAACCCAGGCAGTGAATGTTCCCTCCGGCAGTGAAATAGTATGGCTTCCATGCCCTACTTCAATGGCAACATTTCGCTTTGTTGCTGCACTGTTAATAAACAGGTCGTCATCGCCTGAAGCAACTGTATAATGTGATGAAAAGCCCTTATTTCTGTAAAACAGCGACTTACGATAAGCCATATTTCTGCCAACACCCATGTATGTCTTGCCTGATAACGAATAAGAAAGGTATTGTATGGCAACCCATAATGTTTCGTAGCGGATCATCATATTCATCATACCGGCTTTCTTTTTATAAGCGCCATATCCCAGCACGATCTCTTTCTCACCCTTGAATTTGCAGGTCATATTCCTGATCCAATATTCAGAAGATGGCCTGCAATCTGCATCGATAAGAAGCAGGATTTCATGAGATGCCGATTTTATTCCCAGTGATAAGGGGAATTTCTTTCCGTGAAAAAAGTTAAGATCCTGATTCAGGTTCACAATTTTGAGTTTATTGTTTCCCCGCGCTATTTCTTCAAGTAATCCCAGGGAATCATCCTGTGAATTATCGTTAACCACAACAACTTCGAATTCCGGATAATCCTGCTGCAGGATCAGAGGCAGGTTCTTCTTCAGGTTTGCATACTCATTCCGTGCACAGATCACTACAGATACTGCCTCCCCTGAAGTATGAGTCTCTTTATCCCGGTAAAAGGCAAGCCGGCGAAATACCACCCAGAAATAGAACATCTGGACAACAAATGCCAGCATATATGCCAGCATGAGTATCTGCTCGATCAGATCTTGTGGAAAATAGGGAATCTGCATCTTTTCCGCGTTTAAGCGAAATTATCCAATCTTCATGAATAAAATTTATCTTTGAATGATTTTTTATAAACATCATGAAGTTTATAATTCAAAGTACAGATAAGGCATCCAATGCCCGTGCCGGGGTTTTGGAAACAGCCCATGGGAAGATAAAAACACCCATCTTTATGCCTGTTGGCACAGCTGCCAATGTGAAGGCAGTGCATATGCGTGATCTGCATGATGATGTTAAAGCGCAAATCATTCTCGGAAACACTTATCACCTGTACCTCAGGCCCGGCACAAAAATTATACAGAATGCAGGGGGGCTGCACAAGTTTACAGGCTGGGACAAGCCTATGCTGACCGATAGTGGCGGATACCAGGTTTATTCCCTTGCCGAGATACGCAAGGTAAAGGAAGAAGGGGTTACATTTCAATCTCATATCGATGGTTCAAAACACGTTTTTACCCCGGAAAATGTAATGGACATCCAACGCATGATCGGAGCCGACATCATCATGGCATTCGATGAATGTACCCCCTACCCTTGCGATCATGAGTATGCCAGAAACTCCCTGGAAATCACGCATCAGTGGCTGAAAAGATGCTTCGATCGCTTTAACACAACCGAGCCCATTTACGGCTATGATCAGGCCTTGTTCCCCATTGTACAGGGAAGTGTTTATCCCGAATTACGCAAGGAATCGGCAGAAGTGATAAGCAGCTTCGGAGCTGAAGGTAATGCAATCGGCGGCCTTTCGGTAGGGGAACCGCATGAGATGATGTATGAAATGACAGGCCTGGTATGTGATATACTACCCAAAGATAAGCCACGTTATCTTATGGGTGTGGGCACCCCTGCCAATATCCTTGAAAGTATTGCCCTCGGAGTAGATATGTTCGACTGTGTGATGCCTACCAGGAATGGCAGAAATGGTATGCTTTTTACCAGGAACGGCTTCATAAATATGCTCAACAATAAATGGAAGGATGATCATTCACTACTCGATGAAGAGGGAAACTCTTTTGTTGATTCACAATATACCAAAGCATACGTACGGCATCTCTTCAAGGCCGGAGAATTACTCGGAGGTATGATCGCCAGCCTGCACAACCTGGCATTCTACATGTGGTTGGTCGGTGAAGCCGGGGAGCAGATACAAGCCGGCACATTCAGCAGTTGGAAGGACATAATGGTTAAGAAGGTAACAACAAGGCTATAGGCACAGCAGATGAAGATCCTCGACATATACATAATCAAGAAATTCCTCGGGACATTTTTCTACGCCATCTCCCTGCTGATCTTGATCGTGATCATCTTCGACATTTCTGAAAATATTGATGAATTCATTAAAAAAGATGCCCCACTCACCGAGATCATCTTCAACTATTATCTGAATTTTATTCCCTATTTTATCAACCTTTTTGCGTATCTGTTCACCTTTATCTCGGTGATATTTTTTACATCCAAGCTTGCTTCCAACACTGAAATTGTTGCAATGCTCAGCGGTGGTGTCAGCTATTACCGCTTTCTAAGGCCATATTTAATATCTGCCATTATTCTGGCTATAATGTCGTTCTACCTGGGGAATTTCCTCATTCCCAAAACCAACATCAAGAGAAGGGAATTTAAGGACAAGTATATGGAAAACCTCGACGAGGACAAAGAGCGAAACATCCATTTGAAAATAGGCCCGCAAACCTATGTTTACCTCGAGAACTTCAGCAGTACGACCAATACGGGAACTAAATTCAGTATGGAAAAATTTGATGGCAATAAGCTTGTTTACAAAATGATGGGAGACCGGCTACGCTGGGATAGCACCGGCAATTTTTGGTCGATCGATAATTATACCATCCGGAAAATTGAAGATATCCGGGAAACAATACACAGGGGTAACCGGCTGGATACAACCATGAACTTAAAACCCTCAGACCTCTACATCAAGAAAGAAGATTTCGAGGAAATGAATTTTTGGGAGCTTCGCGACCGCATTAAAGAAGAGAGGCTTAAAGGATCAGTAAAAGCAAAAATATACGAAGTGGAAAAGCAAAAACGTATCGCTGCTCCCTTTGCTACCATTATTCTCACACTCATAGGCGTCACCCTTTCAAGCCGTAAAATGCGGGGGGGCATCGGCATGCACCTCGGCCTTGGTATAGCACTCACCTTCACTTATATCCTCTTCATGCAGATTACCATGGTATTTGCCACATTTGGGAATCTTTCACCTTTCTTAGCCGCATGGATCCCCAATATTATTTTTGCTGCGGTGGGGCTTGTGTTATTGAAGACTGCGCAGAAGTGATTCGGTGTTTCAGTGTTTCAGTGTTTCAGTGTTATTATTTTAACCATGGAACACTGGAACCATGAAGCACTGGAACCATGGAACCATGAGATTAGTGTTTCAGTGTTAAATGCTAAATGATCATGTCTCTAAGGCGAATATCCCATATACAGCAGATCCGCTGCCGCTCATGGAAGAATACACGGCCCCATTCTGATACATCGTTTCTTTTACTGCCCGGATCTCCGGGTATTTATTAAAGATGGGTTCTTCAAAATCATTGATGAGATAATCCTTCCACTCAACTATTGGCTTTTTTATGACTTCCCGGAGGGATGGCCGGTCTTCAAGCGGCTTTACCAGGCCATATGCTTCCGGGGTACTGATGTGGATATCAGATTTGACCACCTTGATCTCATATTCCGACAGATCCAGGTCGATTTCTTCGAATACCTCTCCCCTGCCGGAGGCGAAAACAGGCTTGTTTTTAATAAAAAACGGGCAATCGCTTCCCAACTTTGCAGCCAGCATTTTCAGTGCAGCAGTGCTGATGTTAAGCTTAAACAGATCATTCAGCATCAGTAGCATTTGGGCTGCATCAGATGACCCTCCTCCCAATCCCGACCCGGTGGGGATATGCTTGAGCAAATGCATTTCAACAGCCGGAATATCAAATTCCTCTTGCAGTA
>JAGLYE010000096.1 GCA_023132505.1 Bacteroidales bacterium
GTGTTAGGTGTTGGGTTGGTGTTAAATTTTGAGTTTTGAATTTTAAATTAGGGTGCTTTGATGCAAATATATTCAACATTGGCCATTCGGCATTCGATATTTCATGTTTTACATTTAATAGTAGCCACAGAGACACAGGGTTTCACAGTTTCAAGGTTGATCCAACTGTGTTCCTCTGTGCCCCTGCCTGCCGGCAGGCAGGTTAGTGCCTCAGTGGCAATGTTTTTTATAATGGGATTATACTATCAACAAAGGAAGTGAGCGATACAAACTGAAAATCAGAAAGTTCCAGATTTGAAGGATCCGGATCAGGTGATATAAATACACGCAGCATCCCCAGCAATCGTCCGAATTCCATATCATGCAGACCGTCGCCCACCATCACGGATCTGTGGAAATCTATTTCCGGGAAATCTATTTGGGCTTGCAAGGCCATACCTGTGTTGGGTTTCCGGAGCGAGCTATCGTCTCTTTCCAGGTGAGGAGCATGATATATCTTATTGATGCACCCTCCTGCCTCTTCGATGCCGTCGATCATGTTGTCATGGATGATCCGGAGGTCCTCTTCTGTCATCAGGCCCTTGCCTATCCCCTGCTGGTTAGTTACAATAATAATAAGGCCAAAGATCTTTGAAAGTCCGGCAAGGGCTTCCGGCACCCCATCAATAAAGCGAAACCCATCCGGGGTTTTCACATAATCCCCTATGAGCCTTTCGTTGATCACCCCATCCCTGTCGAGGAAGAGTGTCCAGCTATTATCAAATGAGTAATCCTTCAAATGCATCTGTAGCTTCTTTATAATCTTCCGGAATGCCGATATCCAGGAAGAAACTGTAACAACGAACGCCAAACATACGCTGTTTCTTATAGAATTTTTCAAAATAATCCTTTTCCAGACTGAATTTTTCCGGCAGATCCAGGTCGAGAAAGTTTTTCCGGTTGATAATATAGGTTCCTCCATTAATCAAACCCATGCCTGTCCGGACTCCCTTTTCATTGAATTCCTCGATCCGACCCTCAAGGTCGATCTTTACGGTTCCGTAACGCGAAACATCATCAACCTTCCTCAATGTCATACAAACATCTGCCTCACTCGCCTGGTGAAAATTGGCCAGTTTCCACATATTCACATCAAAATATGTATCCCCATTGATCACATAGGCAGAGTAGCCATTCACATATTCAAGAGCCTTTTTAACTGCCCCTCCTGTCCCCAGGGGTTCTTCTTCCACGGAATAGATGATCCCGATATCCTTGTAGCTGTCCTTGAAATAGGCTTCAATAACCTCATGCTTGTAACCTGTAGCCATTATCACCCTCTCCACGCCCCACTTATCAAGATAAGCAAGAATGTATTCCAAGAAGGGCCTGTCATTCACCGGGGCCATAGGCTTGGGGATATCCTCCCCGATCACCTCTTTGAGCCTGGTACCAAACCCGCCTGCCAGAATGATTGCTTCCTTTATCATGTTTTTCATACCTAGTCTGGTGTAAATATAGGGTATTTTTTATGATATGGGACGGGGGGCGAGGGACGGGGGACGGGGAAACTGCCGATTGTCGATCTTCGATTTTTTACCAATTCAACCAATTCAACCAGTTCAACTAATTCAACCAGTTCAACTAATTCAACCAGTTCAACCAATTCAACCAATTCAATCGAAGCGAAGCGAAGATCCGCCGTGGCGGACTAATTTAACCAATTCAACTATATTTGCAATCCAATGAAATTCATCATCAGTTTGCTTACACGTTACGTGCCCCGCCGCTATCTGCAGGTGGTCAGTCATTTCATCCTGCGTATGGTCTCGGTATTTTATATTGGCAATAGGAAAGAATGTACGGTATGCGGAAGGAAGCTCAGGAAATTCCTGCCATACGGAAGGATCATAAAGAGAAATAATGCCCTTTGCCCATCCTGTCTCTCACTGGAAAGGCACCGTTTGATCTGGTTATTCCTCAAAACAAAAACTGATTTCTTCACAGCGGAGCTGAAGGTACTGCATGTGGCCCCCGAATACTGTTTTATCAAGCGCTTCAAGGCCCTTCCGAACCTTGATTACACCACTGGCGATCTGGAATCACCGCTTGCCGACATTAAACTGGATATCAGGGAGATCCCCTTCGGGGATGGCACTTTCGATGTTATTATTTGCAACCACACACTGGAGCACGTCATCGAAGACCTGCAGTCAATGCAGGAGTTTTACAGGGTATTGAAACCCGGAGGATGGGGCATCCTCAACTCCCCCATCAACGAAAAACGTACGGTGACCTACGAAGACTTCTCCATCACAGATCCCAAGGAGCGCGAAAAGCATTTCGGCCAGCGCGACCATGTCCGCGAATATGGCCTTGATTACACTGATCGTTTAAGTGAGGCAGGGTTTAATACTGACACACAGGATATTATAGCTGAGCTTACTCCTGAAGAAGTGGAGCGGTTTGGGTTGCTGCACTATGATAAGCAAACTGCGGAGGATCTTATTTACCTTGTGAATAGAGATTAAATGGACCAGCTTTTCAAGCCCGTCATCGTAAACTCATACGGATGTGCGACGCCCCCGAATTCACTGAGTGCTTTTATAACCTTATGGCGGGCGTTGTTCGGACAGTAGAAGAGGATGAAGCCTCCGCCACCGGCACCGGATATCTTGCCTCCGGATGCCCCATTGTCCATGGCAGTCTGATACAGCTGATCGATCATGGGATTGGTGATGCCCGGAGCCAGCTGCTTTTTGTTCTGCCAGCCATAGTCAAGGATCTCCCCTATCTTATCAAGTTCACCTTTTAAAACTGCTTCTTTCATCATCATGGCCTGGATCTTCAACTTATGTGTTGCATCCAGTGAAGCAGCATCTTTTTCCCGGATATTCCTGGATTGGCGTGCGATGATCTCCGACGACAGGCGGCTTGTTTCCGTGTTAAATAGTACCAGGTTGTAAGCAATCTCATCAAGGTAATCGCTGCGGATTCTGAGAGGGTTCACCACCACCTTATCCCCGTTAAAGAATTCCATAAAATTCACCCCGCCAAAGGTGGCTGCATACTGGTCCTGCTTCCCTCCTGCCATGTTCAGGTCGATACGTTCGATCTGATATGCCAGTCTGGCAATATCGTACTCACCCAGCGGCAGCTTGAACCACTCGGCAAAAGCGCCCAGAATGGTCACAACGAGGGTTGAGGAAGTTCCCAGACCTGATCCCGGAGGGGCATCAACGATCGTAGAGAGCTCAAAAGAAAGCGCCTCCCCGGTAAAATCCCTGACGATGCGATTGTAAATGCCTTTTAAAAGGTCAAGCTCTCCATCGATCTCCAGCTTTTTTGTTGCCTCGTAGACGAGGTTCTTACCATTGTCCAGAGATTTGAATACGATCTTTCCATCTGTGCGTGGCTGGATGGTTGCATAGGCATACTTGTTTATGGTAGCATTGAGCACAGCACCGCCATAGAGGTCGGAATAAGGCGGAACGTCGGTCCCACCTCCAGCCAATCCTAATCTGAGTGGTGCTTTGCTTCTGTATAACTTCCTCATCTTTTTTGTCCTATTTGTTCAGCTAGGTCATCAATGGCTTTCAGGAAAATATCCCAGCTGTATTTCTTTTTCTCGTTTTTTACGTTTTCGGTAAAGACTTGTTCTTTATTTTCATCAAAATATTTTCTGATGGCCTCTGCAATGGCTTCCGGTTCCGGTTCTACCACATATCCTGCCTTAGCATCAGGGACCATCTCCGGCAGGGCACCCACATTGGAAACCACCATGGGCTTATCAAAATGGTATGCTACCTGTGTAACCCCGCTTTGCGTGGCATCCCTGTATGGTTGCACTACCAAGTCTCCTGCACAGAAATAATTCACCACCTCAGCATTCGGAATGAATTTGTTGTCCATGACAACCTTATCATAGACCCCAAGATCATCAACAAGTTTCCTGTATACTTCAAAATCATCATAAAATTCACCTGCTACGATGAGCTTCAGGGGCAGGTGGGAAAGTTTTTCGCTTGCAAGTGCCTGAATGAGAAGGTCAAGGCCTTTATACTTCCTTACCAGTCCAAAAAACAGCAGATATTTATGATCTGCAGGCAAACCCAGTTTGTCAAGCGCTTCTTCCCTTCCGATAGGGTCCCCATAATTGTCGTAAAGGGGATGCAGGCACAATGATTTAGGCTTTTTAGTATCGAAGAGACTAAGGTCGTCCATCACCGATTTCGACATGGTGATGAATCCATCAACCGGCTTCAGGAAGTAGCGTGTAAGTGCCTTATCCCCTATCCTCTTTTCATGGGGGATCACATTATCAGTGATGGCAATGATCTTAATGTTTTTATTTTTTCTGATCCTTCTTGCGATCATACCCAGTGCAGGCCCCATGAAAGGGATCCAGTAGCGGATTATCACAATATCAGGCTTCAGTTTCCTTATCCGGTTTCCCGTCTTGATCCAGGTAACAGGGTTTAGGGAGTTGATGGTGCTTTGGATGCGAATGTCTTTTGGGGCGGGTTCATCGGTAAATTGTGATTTCCCCGGAAACAGTATAGATGGATATTGCATGCTGAAGCTGAATATCTCAACATCATCCCCCCTGTCGTAATATGCTTTTGCAAGTCTTTCATTGAAGGTTGACATACCACCGCCCCTGAGGGGATGTGCAGGTCCGACGATCACTATTTTTATGACATCCGGCATGTAGCAAATAATTTATTCCCCGCCGGGTAGCTGGTGTCCGATACGTTCCTTGATAGTGTATTTATTCCGGTCATGTGAATTCCCGGAGATCATCTCCGCCAGGAAGCCGGAAAGGAAAAGCTGTACACCTATAATCATGGCCAGGAGTGCAAGGTAAAAAAGAGGTTGATCTACGACATCGCGTTTTGCCAGGCCGAAGACCTTTTCTCCGATGATCCATAGTGAGATAACACCACCACCAAAGAAAAATAAGGTTCCGATAGAGCCGAAGAAATGCATAGGTTTCTTGGCAAAACGTGTAACGAATGTTATCGACACCAGATCAAGGAAGCCCTTGATAAAACGTTCTATACCAAACTTGGTTTTACCATACTTCCGTTCCTGGTGTTGCACAACCTTCTCCCCTATATTGGTGAACCCGGCCCACTTGGCGATGACAGGGATATAGCGGTGCATCTCGCCATAGACTTCTATGCTTTTAACGAGGTCGAGCTTATATGCCTTTAACCCACAGTTAAAATCATGCAGTCTGATCCCTGACATCATGCGTGTAATGCGGTTGAAGAATTTTGAAGGTATGGTCTTGCCGATTGGGTCATGCCTTTTTTTCTTCCATCCCGATACCAGGTCATAACCCTCGTCCATGATCATTTTATAAAGGCCGGGGATTTCATCCGGACTGTCCTGTAAGTCGGCATCCATGGTGATCACCACCTCGCCACCTGCAATTTCGAATCCTGAATTCAGCGCTGCGGATTTCCCATAATTCCTTTTTAAACGGATGGCTTTGATATTTGAATTGTCGGCACTGAGCTCTCCGATCACTTTCCAGGAGCCATCTTTGCTCCCGTCATCAACCAGGATCAACTCATAGGAATAATTGTTTTCCTGCATCACCCTGCTGATCCATGAGATCAGTTCCGGCAATGACTCTTCCTCGTTTAAAAGTGGTATGACGACTGATATATCCATAATTCGCTTATCCAAGACTTAACTGTTTATCTTTTTTGATGAAGATGGAGGTTATCAGGGAAATGATAATGCCCCAAAAGGCGAACAAGAACACCGTGACAATAGCCCCTGAAACAGCATTATAAAACTGCGGGATCGCTGCCAGTGCTTCTGCCTTTTTTTCAGGATCCATATCAGCTTTCTCAAGAGCTGTAATCAAGTAATTTTGCACTTTTACAACAAGTGCATCATCAATATAAGTGTAGAACACCCAATTATAAATCGCAATTATTACGGAGGAAAAAAGCACAGACAGAAATCCTATTTTTACCGCTTTGCCATATGTAATATATCCGCCCAATTTTTTATTTCTATAGTCGTATGAAACAAATGATATACCAACAGCAAGTATAAGCAGCAATAACAAAAAACCAGGTTTATAAATACTTTCATCGAGCAGGAAAAGAATAAGGTGCAGAAGTATCACGCCTGCCGATAATATCAGTCCATAAAACAATGCCGATTGCCCGGCTGAAGGTTTCATTTCTTCCATTTTGATGAGATTTTTTTGTTTATGCAAACATAAGAATTTCTTATCAAACCTGAACACATTTAATTGAGAGTTGCTGGTTGCTGGATGCTGGAT
>JAGLYE010000097.1 GCA_023132505.1 Bacteroidales bacterium
AGATGCGTGAGTCAATAGCCGAAGTGCCCGAAGGGCCTTCTAAAATAGGCGGAGAAAGCGATAAGGGCAATGATTGACACATGAAAATCTTATCTTAGTTCAAAATCCCTGCCTGTCAGTAATGAAGGCAGGGATTTTTTAAAGCATAAATTTCATATTTTTGTGCCGATTTAGTGCCAATAAGGCATTTTCATATGAATTTGAAACCTGAAGAAATAAAGGAGACAGAAATACTGTTTGCTAAGCTTATAGAAAGCTGTGAGGCGTTCTGTGATAAAGAGGAGCTTGGCATGATAAGTAAAGCCTACAATATGGCTCTGCAGGGGCATGGTGAAACGCGCGCTGTAAACGGCCAGTTGAATATCTGCCACTCGCTGCATATCGCAAGGTCATCAACAGATGATATCGGACTGGGAACAACATCTATCATTTCCGCATTGCTTCACGATGTGGTCAACAAGACAGATATAAGCATACAGGAGATCAGGGAAGAGTTTGGTGAAACTGTGGCAAACCTGATTGAGGAATACACAAAGCTTTCCAATCTGAATACCAAAAGGATAGAGGTGAATTCCGAGAAATTCAGGGATCTCTTCATGACCATTGTTGATGATATACGGGTGATCTTGCTGAAACTGGCGCACCGGGTACACGATATGCGAACCATACATGATCTCCCAAAAGAGAAACAGGAACTATTTATAGCTGAAACTGAACATATTTACCTGCCAATCACGCACAGACTTGGTTTATACAAGATCAAATCCGAACTGGAAGAAAGGATGATGCAATATCTGCATCCGGATGTTTACAGTGAAATAGCTGATAAGATCAAGGAAACGGATGCCAAACGTAAGCTTTTCATAAATGAGTTCATAGAGCCTATAAGTCGCGAACTCATCATGCAGGGCTTTGATTGTGAGATCAAAGGAAGGCCAAAATCCATGCATTCCATATGGGAGAAGATGAAACGGCAGAATGTTAAGTTTGAGGAAGTATATGATCTTTTTGCCATTCGGATTATCAATGAAAGCAAAGCAAAACAGGAAAAAACCGACTGCTGGAAGATTTATTCCGTTGTAACAAACATATATACACCAAATCCTAAACGTTTGCGTGATTGGATCAGCACGCCGAAAGCCAGCGGATATGAATCCTTGCATACGACGGTGCAGGGTCACAATAAAAAGTGGGTTGAAGTGCAGATCAGGTCCAGGAAGATGGATGAAGTAGCTGAAAAAGGCCAGGCAGCTCATTGGCGCTATAAAGGATTTGATACTGGTAAAGATGCCCAAAACTGGCTGGAACAGGTCCGTGATATCCTTGAAAACCCTGACCAGATCAAATTTGATCCGGAGATAGATCCTGTCAAAACTGCAAAAGCGGAAAAAATCTTTGTCTTTACACCTGATGGGGACTTGAAAGAGTTGCCCCTGGGCTCAACAATCCTCGACTTTGCATATGAGATCCACAGCAGGGTGGGAGACCATTGCAACGGAGCCCGGGTGAATAACAGGATCGTTCCGATCAGGTATGAGCTGAACAATGGGGATAAGGTAGAGATCGTTACCTCCAAAAACCAGAAGCCTAAGCTGGACTGGCTACAGTTTGTGATAACTACCAAGGCAAAGAACAAGATCAAGCGTTCTATCAAAGAGCAAAAATACCATGAAGCCCAGGAAGGGAACGAGACCTTGCGACGCAAACTCAAGAACTGGAAAATACAGTTCAGCGACGAGGTGATCGATAAGCTCGTAAAACATTATAAACTGGAATCCGCCCTGGACCTCTACAGCATGATAGCATTTGAGAAAATGGACCTGAATGAGATCCGGCAGATCCTATTGGAAAAAGAGGACCCTGAAAAAAGTAAGGAAAGCACCATCGTTCCTGCCCCTGTAAAGGAGAAAGGAAAAGCAAGGGAAGATGAAAATTACCTGCTTATCGACAATAGCCTGGATAATGTAACCTATAATCTGGCAAAATGCTGTAATCCCAAAGCCGGCGATGAAGTATATGGATTTGTTACCATTGGAAAAGGGATCAGCATCCATCGAAAGACATGTCCCAACGCCAAACGAATGCTTGAGAAATACGGCTATCGGCATATTAATGTGCAGTGGAAAGGGCCTGACAGCCAGGTTGCCATCCATGCTACAATACGGATCAGCGGAGATGACAGAATTGGTATTCTGGGAGAGATCACCTCTGTAATTTCAGGTGACCTGAGGGTGAATATGCAATCCATTAAAGTGGACTCAGGAAATAATAAGTTGTTTACCGGTTATATTAAATTAACCGTCAGGGATTCGAAACACCTCGACGAACTGATCCATAAGATTTTAAAGATCAAAGGTATTTCCAAAGCAGGCAGGATTGATTAAGCATCACCTAATGAACATTCTTAGCTTTCATTTGTTAAATTGTTAAAGCCAATATTAAATATCGTGTTAAAAACTTGTTAAAGTAGAAACATGTGATCGATTTTTTGTTTATTTGCTTTACCTGAACCAAAAAACAACAAAGAACCAGAACATAATAGAAAGACTTAGGCTATTACCTCTTTCCTTTCATTAATTCTCTATTGGTTTTTATTCGTGATCAAGGGTAATAGCCTTTTATAGAAAACGGTGGCTTCGGCCACCGTTTTTTTTATCTTTGTTCATGACTAATTTCCCTTATACAAGGATAATCTGTATGCGATCGCAATTTTTTGCCATATTGGTCATCATAATATCACTTGCTTCATGCAAACGTGATTTCAGGAATGAAGACCTGAAGATATTCCGCTACAATGAAGCCGCAGGGATCACATCGCTTGACCCTGCATTTTCCAGGGACCTTGCGAACCTCTGGGCCTGTAATCAGCTTTTCGACGGGCTTGTAAAACTTGACGACAAACTTGATGTAAAACCATCGGTTGCGAAATCATGGGATATATCTGAAGACGGAACTTCCTTCACCTTTTACCTCAGGGATGACGTATATTTCCATCCGCACGATGTCTTTCCGGGAGGAAAGGGCAGACGGGTAAACGCATATGACTTTGAATACTCTTTTTACCGCATTCTGGATCCGGAACTCGCCTCACCGGGAGCCTGGGTGTTCAATAATGTGGTTGACAGCGGATTCACAGCCTTGAATGATTCTACTTTCCGGATCAGCTTGAAACAGGCCTTCATGCCTTTCCTCGGCCTGCTAACTATGCAGTATTGTAACGTTGTCCCAAAAGAGGCTGTCGAACTTCATGGCAAAGACTTTCGGAAGAATCCCGTTGGATGCGGACCGTTCTGCTTTAAATATTGGAAAGAAGGTGTTAAACTGGTATTGCACAGAAATCCGGATTATTTCGAAAGGGATGAATCAGGAAACAGGCTGCCATATCTTGATGCTGTTGCTATCACATTCCTGATTGACAAACAATCGGCTTTTCTGCAATTTATACAGGGGAAAATTGACTTTTTATCAGGAATAGATGCCAGCTATAAGGATGAACTACTCACACCCGATGGGCAATTGAACCCGGCTTATGATGATAATATCTACCTCATCAGAGAACCTTACCTGAATACAGAATACCTGGGGGTTATGGTGGATACAATAGACGGATCGGGCCAGGAACCACTTACCGATAAGCTGATCAGGCAGGCCATCAGCTATGGTTTCGACCGTAAAAAGATGATGCGCTACCTCAGAAATAACATCGGCATACCCGGAAATGCCGGAATCATCCCTGCAGGTATGCCATCCTTCGATAAAAACTGTTCATACGGATATTCATATGATCCGCTTAAGTCTGTTGAATTATTGGAAAAGGCTGGTTATCCCGGCGGAGCCGGATTACCTGCTATTACCTTAAGCACTTCGTCCGAATACCTTGACCTGTGCAAATACATACAGCATGAGCTGATGTTGTTAGGTTTTGATATGAGTATCTCTGTGAGTCCGCCGGCAGCAATAAAGGAGATGAAAGCCCAGGCAAAACTACCCTTTTTCCGTGCATCCTGGATTGCTGACTATCCTGATGCAGAGAACTATCTCTCACTGTTTTATAGCAGGAACTTTTGCCCTGCAGGCCCAAATTATACCCACTTTGCTGATCAGGTGTATGACCAACTATATGAAACGTCACTTGCCATCACTGAAAATAGCGACAGGTGCCTGGCATACCGGACGATGGATAAAATGATCATGGAAGAAGCACCTGTGATTATCCTGTTCTATGATGAGGTATTACGATTTGTCAGAAAAGATATTTCCGGACTGGGTAGTAATCCGATCAATCTTCTTGACCTCACAAATGTGATTAAGAATTAAAAATATTTCTATGAGTTTTAAGTGGAATTCGCAGCTTAATTTCTTTATCTTTACATGCCTTATACACAATTGACCTGAAACCTTGAGCATCATCACAAATATTAGGGAGTGGGCAGGCCGGATCATCCTTAAAAGGGAGTCAGCCCGCATTATTCGGAACAGGAGGATCTTCAATCTGGATGAAGCATCCCGTATCGGCATAATATATTACCTGTCTGATGAACCTGCTTACCGTAAGATCAGCGCTTATGTAAAAACCCTCCAGGATGCAGGCAAGACCGTAAAGGCTCTTGGATATGTTGAAAGTAAAAGGCTTACAGGGCAATTTCTTCCAAAATTATCATACGACTTTTTGTACCCATCAGGGTTGAGCTGGAATTATAAGCCGGTTTCGACTGCTGCAAAGGATTTTATGGAAAGTGATTACGACATTCTCCTGGACCTGAGCACGGAGGATTTTCTTCCACTGCTCTTCATTACCGGGATGAGCAAGGCAAGGTTCAAGGCCGGAATGCAAAGCTGCTCAAGGTCAGGTTTTCTCGATCTGATGATCAGCCTTGGCGATAAGGATGGGCTGGATGAACTTATAAAACAAATCGACCACTACTTATCTATCATAAACAAGAAAAATGAAAGCTGAAATGTTCAAAGGTACCGGTGTAGCGCTCATTACACCTTTTCATGATTATGGCACTATCGATTTTACCTCCCTGGGTAAGCTTACCATGCATGTTATTAAGGGAGGGGTCGATTTCCTGGTAGCACTGGGCACCACAAGTGAAGCCCCGGTATTATCAGCCGACGAAAAAAATGCTGTCCTGAACCATATCCTCGAAATAGCTGAAGGAAAGGTTCCGCTTATTGTAGGGATCGGGGGCAATAATACGCAAGGTATTGTCGATTCACTGAAATCGACAGACTTTGAAGGTATCAGCGGTATCCTGTCTGTGGCACCATATTACAATAAACCAAACCAGAAAGGACTTTACCATCACTTCAAGTCTATTGCTGCTGCCAGTCCCGTTCCTGTGATACTCTATAATGTCCCGGGCCGGACTTGCTCCAACATTAGTGCTGAAACTACTTTGAGGCTGGCAAATGAGTTTAGTAATATTGTCGGGATCAAGGAAGCCTCAGGTAATTTCGGTCAGATCATGCAGATCATAAAGAACAGGCCTGAGGGATTTTCTGTCTTGTCAGGCGATGATGCAATCACTTACCCCATGATGACTCTGGGAGCAGATGGGGTGATCTCCGTTGTGGCGAATGCATTTCCCGGGCAATTTTCTAAAATGGTAAAGCTTTCACTTAAAGGTAATTATGAAGAGGCAAGAAAGATACACTATGATCTTCTGGAAATCATGGATGTACTATTCGAGGATGGCAACCCAGCAGGCATAAAGGCTGCCCTGGATGCCATGGGAATTGTAAGCAACAATCTCAGGCTTCCACTCGTTAAAGCAAATAAGGCAACCTATAATAAAATCGCCTCTCTGGTAAGTAAGTTGAAATAATATTAATTTTGTATCAAAAATACACTTAAAAGATGCTCAGAAAAACTATATTAATCTCGATCTTCCTTTGCTATGCAACTTTTGCAGGAAGCCAGGATACTGATTACTTATTCAAGGATATAAGTGAAGTATATTTCACCTTTCATGTGAATTCAGGAACAGACTTGCAATCAATCTCGCGTATGATCTCCATCGATAATGTTACGCCGGAAATGCAAGTCTATGCTTACGCAAACAAGAAAGGATTCAGTGAATTCCTTGATGAAGGAATTGATTTTAAGGTGCTGCAGCATCCCGGGACACTGCATCAACCCAGAATGTTGGACGAGGTAAATATTAAGAATATTGATGACTGGGATTTCTATCCTTCCTATGATGCCTATGTTGATATGATGTATCAGTTTGAAACTGATTTTCCTGATATCTGTGATGTATTCAGTAT
>JAGLYE010000098.1 GCA_023132505.1 Bacteroidales bacterium
CAGCAATCCGACCTTTTTTACCTGAGTGGGATTGACCAGGAAGACACCATCTTACTGTTTGCGCCGGGCCATCCTAACTTGGATTTCAGGGAAATACTATTTGTGAAGGAAACCAACGAACAGATTACCATCTGGGAAGGGCAGAAGCTTACGAAAGAAGATGCCTCCAAGGTATCCGGGATCAAGACCGTTCACTGGACAAAAGACTTTGATTTCTTCTTGAAAGACCTGATGGCCTGGGCTTCGAAAGTGTATCTGAACTCAAACGAATACCCGAAGTATTTCAACCCGGTACCGTACAAGGACCTTCGTTTTGCTCAAGAGTTGAAAGAGCTTTTCCCGTCGCACGATTTCGATCGTTCAGCACCGCTTATGATGAATTTGAGGAATATCAAGTCCGATACAGAGATCAAATTGATCAAAAAGGCAGGTGAGATCACCGGCAGGGCTTTTGAACGTGTGCTAAAGACTTTGAAACCCGGCATGAAGGAGTATCATGTCCAGGCTGAGATCGAATATGAATTTGCAATGAACGGTGCTACCGGACATGCCTACAGGCCCATTATCGCCTCTGGCCCTAATGCGTGCGTACTTCATTATGTAGATAATGATAAGATCTGCAATGATGGCGACCTGCTTTTGATGGATTTTGGGGCCGAATATGCAAATTATGCAGCTGATATTACGCGCACCATTCCTGTGAATGGGAAATTTACCCCGCGTCAACGCGATTGTTATGAAGCAGTGCTTAGGGCTCATGATAAATCCATACAGCTATTGGTTCCGGGTACTACCATCGATGTTTTCAATAAAGAGGTGAACAAGATGATGGAGGAGGAGATGATCGGACTGGGTTTGTTCAGTAAAAATGATGTGGAGAAGCAGGATGCGAAGAAGCCGCTTTACATGAAATATTTCATGCACGGCACCTCCCATCCCCTGGGACTGGATGTACATGACGTAGGTTCAAAATATGAGCCATTACAGGCTGGCATGGTCCTCACCTGCGAACCGGGATTATATATCCGCGAAGAAAATATTGGTATTCGGATCGAAAATAATATCCTGGTCACCAAAGAAGGACCGGTGAATTTGACGGAGCAGATCCCGGTGCTAGCTGAGGAGATTGAGGCATTGATGCAGAAATAACCTCACAGGTCGGGAGCCTCCTGTGAGGTTATTTCTTTGAACATCAAACATCGACAATCATAAATTACATTATAAATTGTACAATCTAAAAACAGAATTGTAAATCCTTCCCCACCCCAACCCTCCCCTTGCCAACTTATGATATCCTGATCAGACATTATTGAGGGGAGGGAGCAATTTGGTATGTTATCTTCCACCCCACGCTGAAGCGTGGGGCTACAGATATTCGACCCCGTCGGGGTCGGGGAAAATGAAGAACGAGCACCGAAGATATAGACCAAACATCGACAATCGACAATCGACAATCAAAAATGCCTCTCCTCCTTGCTTGCAGGAAGGGGTCGGGGTGGGTAAAAATATCGAATATCGAATATCCACCTAACACCTAACCCCCAACACCTAACACCTGATCCCCAACACCTAACACCTTGTTGGTTTTGATCCTCAATCCCATCAGCAAAAAGCTGTTAAGTTTGAATCTATTTACCTACTTTTGTTAACCTTATTTCGTTAACCAACAAACACACAAGATATGTTCAAAGCAGAAGTTTATACAGCAAGGAGAAAGCAGCTGAGAGAGATGCTTTCCGGAGGACTGGTATTTTTACCGGGCAACGATGAAGCATCTATGAATTATCCCGCCAACACCTATCACTACCGGCAGGACAGTGATTTCCTGTATTATTTTGGCCATGATCATGATGGCCTTTCCGGACTTATTGATGCGGACGAAGGCAAAGATATCCTCGTTGGTGATGATGTGACCATGGACGACATTATCTGGATGGGACAGCAGCCGCTGATAAAAAATCAGGCAATGAAATGTGGCACTGAGAATACTCTTTCGAAAAGTAAACTCGGTGAGTATATCCAGGGTGCCATTAATGCCGGACGAAAGGTTCACATCCTCCCGCCATACCGTGGCGATCGCTGGCTTTCCCTGGAAGCTATTTTTGGCATGAAGCATGGCGAGATAAAAAAATTCATCTCACAGGAACTTATTGAAGCAGTGGTAAAGATGCGTTCTGTTAAAGATGCAGATGAGATCATTGAAATAGAAAAAGCTGTTGATGTTGCATACCTCATGCATACCACTTCCATGAAAATGGCCATGCCGGGCATTAAGGAACAGGAAATTGCAGGTGCTGTTGAAGGTGTCTCACTCTCACATGGCGGTCCGGTTTCCTTTCCCGTGATCCTCAGTGTTGACGGACAAACACTGCACAATCACAACCATCACAACATCCTGAAGGAAGGTCGTATGATGGTGACTGATGCAGGCTCAGAATCATCGCTGCATTATGCCAGCGACATTACACGTACGGTGCCTGTCGGAGGGAAATTCAATACCCGCCAGAGAGAGATCTACGAGATCGTGCTTAAGGCCAATATGGTAACTATCGAAGCTATGAAGCCGGGTGTATATTTTAAAGATATCCACTTGCTTGCTGCACGCACCATAGCTGATGGACTTAAGGAACTTGGTATCATGAAAGGCGACACTGAAGAGATCGTAAATGCGGGCGCACATGCCCTTTTCTTCCCTCACGGACTGGGACATATGATGGGCCTGGATGTACACGACATGGAAGGCCTTGGTGAAAACAATGTAGGCTATGATGAAACCATACAACGCAGTGATCAGTTTGGACTTGCTTTCCTGCGCTTTGGGAAGAAGCTTGAACCCGGCTTTGTATTGACCATTGAACCGGGAATTTATTTTATCCCTGCCCTCATCGACCTCTGGAAGAGCGAAGGCAAGTTTACAGAGTTCATCAATTACGATAAAGCAGAAACCTATAAAGATTTCGGTGGCATACGCATCGAAGATGATATCCTTGTGACCGGGGATGGACACCGGGTGCTTGGAAAACCGATCCCGAAGACAGTTGCTGAGGTTGAAGCGCTTATGAATAAAGAATAACGAACAAGGAACAAGGAATAAGAATGAAGAATAGATAATTCTTCAAATTTCGTGCTCCCCCCATGCTCGCAGGGAGGGGACAGGGGGTGGTAAAAAAATAACGAACAAGGAACAAGGAATAAGAATGAGAAATAGATAATACTTCAAATTTCGTGCTCCCTCCATGCTCGCAGGGAGGGGGACAGGGGGTGGGTAAAAGTAGCCAGTAACCAGCAACCAGTACCATGTACGGCAGCATTCTATACAAAGGAAAAAAGATCAGTTTTGTTGATAGGGGGGAAGGGAATGCCCTTGTGCTATTGCATGGTTTCCTGGAGAATATGAGCATGTGGGATTATTTTTCCCAAAAGCTTTCGGAGGAATTCAGGGTGATCACTATTGATCTGCCAGGCTTTGGCGGCAGCGAATGCATAAATAGTGTTCACCTGATGGAGCAGATGGCTGCAGTTGTAAATGAGGTCCTGGAACACCTGGAAGTTGAAAAATGCCTGATGATCGGACATTCCATGGGTGGCTATGTGACCCTTGCCTTCGTGGACAAATTTCCCGAAAAATTGCAGGGCTTCGGGCTTTTTCATTCACATGCCCTGGCCGACAGTCCTGATGCCAAACGTAACAGAAACAGGGCAATAGATATAGTTAAAGCAGACTGTGGAAGCTTTATCTATAATTTTATTCCTGATCTTTTTGCTCCGGAGAATGTTGAATCTTTCGAAAAAGAGATCAAAAAGTTGTATGAGGATGCAATGAACACTTCCCCCAAGGCCATTATCGCAGCCCTGGAAGGGATGAAGAACCGCACCGACAAACGTGATGTGCTGGCTTATGCAAAAGTGCCGGTCTTGTTCATCCTGGGTAAAAAAGACAGCCGGATTCCCATTGAAAAGACCCTTGTCCAGGCAAGCTTGCCGGCCGTCAGTGAGATACTGGTACTCGACGATGCAGGTCATATGGGCCATATCGAAGCACCTAAGGAAACATTGGGAGCGGTCCGGGGCTTTGCGAAGAAAGTCTTTTGAATAGAGAATAATGAACAAGGAATAAGAATATGGAGGTGTCGTTGATGTTTGAAAATTGAGTGTCGGGTATCAAATCCCTTGTCCCTTGCCCCCTGTTCCTTGCCCCGTATTTATGTTAACCAATGTTAATTCCTGACACTATTAATACGAAATATATATTTTTGTTGATACAAAAGATATCTGCAATCGTAACGAATTGATCAAAATGGTAAAAAAGCTCAAAGATTCAGGACAGGAAGACCACACCAAAAGAACCAGGATCTTTTTTCTCGTAGTTATCATCCTCTATACTTTTTTCCTATATGGGAATACGGTAAAAAATATGTATTCCCTTGATGATTATATTATTTTTGGTCAAGATGAGCAACTTGTCAAGGAAGGAATAAGAGCCATTGGTGATATATTTACAAGCCCATATACCAGAACAAGTACGCTTGATGGTGAAGAAATTTCGTTTGGCTACCACCCAATCGGGCGCCTGGCATATGCCCTGGAATACTCATTGGTTGATAATAGTAATAATAAAAGGCCCGGGATCTCCCATCTGATAAATATTTTATTTTTTCTCGTAGTGGTTTTGGTGCTTTACCGTATCCTGCAACGGATATTCAGGGATTATTCCATCTGGTTCCCATTTGTGATTATCCTCTTGTTCATTGCCCATCCGGTACATACCGAGGTAGTAGCAAGCCTGAAAAACCGGGATGAATTGCTCAGCATGCTATTCTCCCTGCTTACCTTGCAAATGCTGTTAAAATATCATGATAAGTCTAAGCTGATTTACCTCGTGCTTGGCTTGTTCCTGTATATACTCGCATTTTTGTCGAAATCTACTGCCCTGGCTTTCTGGCTGGTATTCCCTCTTACATTGTACTTTTTTACAAATATGAACTGGAAAAAAATTGGGATGATCTCCGGATTGATCACGCTGATGATCGTGCTTGGCTGGCTCGTCCCATTTTGGTTCCTTGACGGGGGGCGTGATGTTTCCATGGTTGAGAACCCATTGTATTTTGAGGATAATATCTGGTACATTTTTGGTACCGGATTCTATAGCCTGGGATATTATTTCAGGTTGCTGCTTATTCCGTATCCATTGCTGTATTACTATGGCTATGACATGATCCCTGTGGTGAACCTGGGAAATCTCTGGGTATTATTAACAATCCTTTTTTATGCAGGCATCCTGGGAATTGCTATTTGGAAAGCACGTGAAAAGCATGTGGTATCATACGCTATTTTCTTTTACCTGTTCACGATTGCTATGTTCAGCAATATTGGCCAGGCGGTGCCTGGTATTATCGGTGAGCGTTTCCTGCTTATTCCATCAATTGGGTTTGTGATCGTGCTGGCATGGCTTGTTTTTAAACTTTTCAAGGCTGTGCCCGAATCAGTGTCCAACAATGGGATCAAGGTGTTTTTTGTTCTGGTGTTTACGGCTTTGATCTTAGTGCCATATTCTGTTTTAACAGTAAACAGGAACAAAGACTGGTATTCGGAGAGCTCCCTTTTACTAGGCGATATGGAATTCCTCGATAAGTCTGTTATGGCGCATGGCCTGATGGGTAATGCCATAAAGAGAAGTGTAGAATATGAGTTGTCGAAAAAGGTTAATGTAGCAAAGTTCATCATGCCTAACGTTAACAGGGCACTGAATCATTTTCAGCAGGCGGTTGAGATCTGGCCCGGTCACACATCTTCATGGAAGAATATGGGCATGATATATAATAATCCGAGGATTGCTGAGCATCTTATTGCAAATGGCGATACTGCAAAGTTTCTTGAATTAAAAACCAATGCTATTTCCAGCTTTTCGAGGGCATTGGAGCTTGAACCCGGAGATGGAGATGCCTTGTTCAATCTCGGACTTACCTACGAGTATATGGGAGAAACTGACTCAGCCATTTATTATTATGAAAAATGCATTCAGAATAATCCGCAGGTAATCAACCCGCGCTCCCGGCTTGCTGACCTGAAGTTTATCCAGGGTTTTATGCAGGAGGCTATCGATCTGAATAAGGAGATCACCCGCATTGATCCTATGGATGCACTTCCTTATATTAGTTTTGGGAATTATTATATGATGATGGGTGATACTCTCAAGGCAGTGGAAAGTTATGAAGAGGCTGCCAAAAGAAA
>JAGLYE010000099.1 GCA_023132505.1 Bacteroidales bacterium
ATCGAAAATCGAATATCGGATATCACATTGTAAAATATAAATACAGAATTGTAAATTATTCGACCCCTCTGGGGTCGCGAGATATGTTTTCTTGTTGTCGGCTATAGATATGGGATCCCTCTGGGATCCAAAATATTTCCACAAAATCTTCACCATTCAAAAAGGCCTTGATGCCGGAGGCATCACATATTTATAGCAGTAAGGTTAGTAAAAAATTACACGACCCCATAGGGGTCGAATATGAATATCGAATATCAAAGAACGAAGATCGAAAATCGAATATCGGATATCAATATTTAGGGGTTTCTCCCCAGAAATTAGTGTATAGATCAGCATCTTCCCCGAAAGATTCTACGTCATCGCCCTGGATCTTGTACGTGGAATGTTGGCCAATGATCTCTGAAAAGACGATATCATATTCTTCACCCTTTTCATCCACCATTATAACCCTGGCCAGGTTTTTATGATCCATGTAATCACCTAGGGGGGCATGGCAAACCGGGCAAAAAATATCTACCTTCTCACCATCTCTTAACTTAAAGGCAGAATGTGTTGTTGCTGAGTATTCGCCTAGTATCGGACTGAGCAAAAGCAGGCCGGAAGGGCCTTCAGGAGGCTTTGCAAGCAAAACGATCTTTTTATTGGGCACCAGCTGACTGCGACATTTCGGACAAAGGAAGTTATTCTCTTTCATGATTTTCCTGATTAAGATATAACAAAATTAGGGTAATACGACCAAAATGTAAAGGAATACAGCGGATATTTATTCGATTTCAAAAATGTAGATGCCGTTTTCCCCATCAGCCTTTACATAGCCCCTTATCACGCTGGAGGTATTAAAGGGCATGGCCACATTCCCATTGTGGTCGATGGTAATGACTCCGCTCCGCCATGGACACCCAATACCCACCCTGCTTGCTGTGCAGGCTTGTTTTCAGGAATGACTGATTCAACAATACTTTTAATGTTATAAAGACCGAAGAGATGACCGGAGGTGAGCAGAATCACTACCACGATCACCCAGCGGACGAAATTCACACCTTTTTTTACTGCAAGGCGGGATGCGATCAGGGCCCCAAAAACATTTCCAATGGTAAGCGTAAGCCCGTATTCCCAGTTAACCTGTCCGTAGACCAGGAATATGATCAGGGTAACCGGGGTGTATATGAGTACAATGAGGACCTTAACAGCATTGGCTTTAACCAGGTCGTAGCCGATGCTGAACACCAATGCGGTAAGGAGAAAATACCCGATGCCCATATGAATAAAACCACCATAAATGCCAATCAGAAAAAATAGGATGATCTGGAATACACTGGTCTTTTTCTTTACCAGCTCATCTCTGCCCAAAAGCCACTTTTGCGGTTTATAGAGAATGAATGCCAGCATCACCAGCATGGTCACAGCGATGGCTTTTTCAAAAATGTTCTCGTTTATTTCAACTGCGATCAGGGCCCCGACAATAGAACCGAGCAATGCCGGGATCCCAAGGATTATCCCTTTTCTGGTATCCAGTACCTTCTGTTGTCTGAAGCTGCCGGTAGCTGTGAGTGTTTGTATTACAATGGCGATCCTGTTGGTTCCGTTGGCAATGTTTGCAGGAAGGCCAAGCACTATTAAAACTGATAAAGAAATGATGGATCCGCCACCGGCAAGTGTATTGATAAACCCTACCATCAGCCCCGCAATGATCAGGGTAACGATCTCAATCCAGTGCAATTCCATTAGAAATGGCTTTGATTTAAGGTGCAAATGTACGGAAAAATTAGTTGGAACTTATTCTGTTACACTCCTGATGATCCCGATCAGATCGCTGGGAGTAAAGGGTTTGCTCAGGTATTCATCCATGCCTGCATCCAGGCATTTCTCGCGGTCGCCTTTCATGGCGTTGGCAGTAAGGGCTACAATCGGAATTCGTTGAGAGTCGTTCAGGATAGTGTTTTCCACATTGCGGATGTGGGCGGTAGCCTCATACCCGTCTAAAACCGGCATCTGCACGTCCATGAGCACCAGGTCATAATTATTCTGATGATACATGTCGACAGCCTCCTGCCCGTTTCTGGCAACATCGACCTTATAGCCTGCATTTGTTAAACTGTACTGTATGATCCTCTGGTTTATCTCATTATCTTCGGCTAAAAGGATATATAGTTTCTTTAATGGTTTGCCATCAAAGGCAGCATGCTTGTCGAAAGGTTCCTGTACGGCAACTGTTCGACTGCTCTTTTCTATCCAGGCAGTAAACCAAAATGTGGATCCCTTATCCTGTTCACTTTCCATGCCAATTTCGCCGTTCATCAGCATGACAAGTTGCTTGGCGATTGACAAGCCGAGGCCGGTGCCACCGTAATTTTTGGTAGTAGAGGTGTCAACCTGCGAGAACAACTGGAAGAGGTTCTTTTTCCCTTCTTTTGAAATTCCGATTCCGGAGTCGTGAACCTTTACCATCAATTTCACGCGATCTTTATGCTCATCAACAATATCAATGTAAATGTGAACCTGTCCTTTGAGGGTGAATTTTACGGCATTGTTTACCAGGTTGAGGGTGATCTGTTTAAGCCTTGAGGGATCACCCCTCAGGAATTCAGGTACATTAGGATTGATGAAGGTCTTGTAATTCAGGGCTTTCTCCTCTGTTTTGATGTAGATAATATTCTCTATATCCTTGAGTAATTTTCTGATCTCAAAATCCTGGATCTCGAGTTCGATCTTGCCGGCTTCAATTTTTGAGATGTCAAGGATATCATTAACCAGCGTCAACAGGCTTCGTGTTGAGGAGATGAGGATTTCGAGGTTCTCTTTTTCCTGCTCACCCAGGTCAGCCTGTTTCAGGATCTCTGCCATGCCTATGATCCCGTTCATGGGAGTACGGATCTCATGAGACATATTGGCCAGAAATTCACTTTTTGCCCTGGTGCCTTCTTCTGCCTGTTCCTTGGCATACTGTAGTTCATTCTCATGTTTTTTTCGCTCGGTGATATCCCAGGAAATTCCGACAAGTCCGATGATCTCTCCTTCTGTATCACGGAAAGGAGCCAGGTTTGAGGTAAGCCAAACCTCTTTTTCTTCCTGCTGAATAAATTCCTCGATGTTGTATAGTGGCAAGCCGGACTGTATGACTTCCCGCTCCATCTCAGAATAGTTATTCGTTTTATAAGCAGGAAAAATATCTTCAACCATTTTGCCTTTTATAACATAAAAAGGTAAGTTAACAAAGCGTTCAAAGGACTTGTTAACAAGGATATACTTGAGATCTGTATCTTTAAAGTATACCAGGGCCGGGATGGTAGATAACAGAATACCTAATTCTTCCGCCCTTGTTTTAAGGGCCTCAACGGCATTGTTCAGGTCTTCTGTTGTCTTCTTCAGTAAAGAGTTCAGAACATTTTTATCCTTTAGGAGGCGCTCAAACTTAAATTTGAGCACCTGCTTATCATGTTCCAGGTTCTGAACACCCTGAAGAATTTCCTCTTTATGACTTAGGAAGTCTTCAAATGACCGGATGCCTTCTATGATCTTGTTTATTTTATTGGTTCGCTTTCCCATTATCCAGTTAAACGAGGGCGTAAGATATCATTTTTCCTTTAAAATAACAAAAGTATAGGTCTGATTAAAAAAATCACAGCGTGTTCCCACATTTGTTCCTATCTCACCATAAGTGAAAAACCCGGATACGGGAATGCCCCACTTTTCTGCAGAAAAGTTGATTTCCTCAGTAATAACAGGGCCAAGTGCCAGGTACCTGGCCATGCAGGAAAACAGTAGCAACATATCAGCATCCTGATGTTCTTCATAAAATTCATTGATTTTCTCTTTTGTACTGTCCATTACTTCAAAACCGGGAGAACTCGAAAAAGTAACAATGGAATCCTGAGGTACCGTACCTGCAAAAATCAAGGCCTGGTTTTCCCTGTCTACTCCCATAACTGCCCGCAATGAAAATGTATTGTTATGTTTGATCAGTAATGGGTATTCAACCCCGATAGCCGGAAGGTCAGCATCCTTTACATCAAGGTATTTCTTATATATTTCAAGTGCAGGCTCATCATCGATGCTATAAACAATATTGCCTATTGATGAAGTGACCCTCAGGTCTTTACCCAGTCCAACCCAGCCACTGAATGCAAGTCCTTTGATATCAATATGCTCCTTGTCCAAGGCTATAGAGATGGCTCCGCTGTCTAAAATCGTATTGCCTGAAAAAACGAAAGGCTGTTCAAATCTGGTATTGTCGCCTGCCAACCCGCCAAACATAATTGTGTCATCTCCTGCTGCATCCAACACCCCTTCAACCAGTTCTTTGCCATCTAAACTCAAGCCGCTTGCAACAACGATAAAGGCAGGGTCCTTAAACTCCGATACTCCCCATAAACCAATATCCCTGCCCAGATCAAATGAAGACAGGCTTCCCCTTTCAATGATCCTGTAAGAGAAATATTTTTCGTTAAATTCCACAAGTGTTACCACTGCACCCTCCTCGTAAATACAATTTTCTGAATTGTCTGATAAGATATTGCCTCCTGTGCTGCAACCAAATACAGGGAATGGGTAATCCTTAAAGGCCTGTGAGGTTATATGAATGTCCGGTTTTACGGATGCAAATACAAATGCCAGTGTAGGAGAGAAACCTGTACTTATTTGTTTGTCGAGCTTAATCTTGATCTCTTCCGGATTATTTACTGCAAAAGATATTGTTTTCATATCCATGATATTTATAATGAAACAATAATCTACGGATGTCCCGATTGTAATTTACCGTCTGGATACTTTTATCAGGAAAATGGGCAATCCGGTATGTTTTTTAATGATCAAAATCTCAGTTTTTCGAAATTAAAATATAACATCGTTTAAAGAACATCACTATAATGTATCTCCGGAAATTATTTACCGGAAAATGGCTACATGTACAAATATACAATTTTTCAGGGCTAAAGACAAATACAAAATTATTGCGAGGGGCTGAGAAACTTATACGGGAAGCACTTTCTTGCCCAGGAACAGGACAGTCAGAAAAAGAATGAGCAATCCGGCAGGGAAAAGGATATAGGATGAAATGCCAAATGCGGCGGGAAGTGTTCCTGCTATCACCGAAACAACCCCAACTGTAAGTGCATAAGGTAATTGTGTCCTTACATGTTCAATATGATTACACGAACTGGCCAGTGAACTAAGAATGGTGGTATCGGAAATAGGGGAACAATGATCGCCGAGTACTGAACCAGCCAGCACACAGGAAACCACATTATAAAAAATGAGCATGGATGTATTGTAATCCATTCCGTAATCCTCGGTGATCAGCCAGGTGGCAGGCAGCATTAATGGGTACAGTATGGCCATGGTTCCCCAGGATGAACCGGTGGAAAATGACACCAAGGCTGCCAGGATAAAAGTAATGGCAGGTACAAGATAGGGAGAAAGTGACATTTCCAGCATGCTGGAGGAGATGAAACTTGCAGTATGCATGTGTTCGGTTACCAGTGCCACTGACCATGCCAGGATGAGGATCAGTACAGCGGTGAGCATTGTCTTGAAACCATTGATCAGGCTGTCGATGCTTTGCCGCAGACTGAGGATCCGCTGACTGACCGTAAGCAGAAGGGCCATCAATACACTGGCAAGAGATGACCATAACAAAGCTTTATATGAATCAGCATTGCCAATAGTTGCTGAGATCTTTCGGCCGAATGCAAGCTGTTCATCCGACCATATTGTGGGGTCCCATCCCGTGTATATCAAACCTGCTATTGTTCCGAAAATGATCACCAGCACCGGGATCACCGCATTAAACCATCTTGCTTTAATATTTTCATCAATCTCCAGTTTATTCAACTCACTGGATAAAGAATTTATCTTACCAGCTATCACTGATTCTTCCTTTCTGGCCTTTCTTTCTGCTTTTAGCATGGGGCCAAAATCTACACCACGGTATATGATAATTAAGATAAAGACAAGGGTGAAAATGGGGTAGAAGGAATAGGCAAGAGAATTGAAGAATATCATATAAGCATTCTCATTGAGGCCGATCACGTTGATTCCATCCTGGATGTAACTCAGTTCAGCACCTATCCAGGTGGTGACGAAAGCGATGGATGCAATGGGGGCTGCGGTGGAGTCGACCAGGTAGGCGAGTTTCTCCCGGGATATCTTCAGCCTGTCTGTTACAGGCCTCATAGTGTTTCCTACCACCAGGGTGTTTGCATAATCATCAAAAAAGAT